>JAGVZC010000017.1 GCA_018302885.1 Candidatus Woesearchaeota archaeon | reverse complement strand
TTGAATCAGGGAGTTCATATAGAAGGGGGCGGACTTTCTATTGATTTGGTTGTAAGGAAAATAGGTGGAACCAAAAAGCGCAGAGAAGCATCATTGGAAGTAAGGGGGCTTTCACATACTGATAGAATATATTTATACCATAATCATATAACACCTCTTTTTGCTTCTGGTATTGAGATTGGAATAGCTGATCCGTTAGGTCAGTCAAGAAATGGGTCTAATTCAGTTACAATATTTTATGATGTTCCAAAAAAATATTCAATAACCCCCATTTTATAAATATGATGCAATATATACTATTCTTTCTGAATAATGTTTAAAAACATTTAATATGCTAATATCTTATGGTTGAAATATCAGATAAATTTTCTGAAAGTTTAAGTGAGTATCTTATTTTAACAGGCTGGATTGAGGTTCCGCCAGAAGAAATTTCTCTCAAAACAACCCTTGGTCCGATTTCTTTGCAGTATCCCTTTATGACTGCAAGAATGCAGTCTGTTGTTGGTACTGATATGGCTATGACTGCTGGAAGAAATGGAATCTTGACAATGATTCCAAGAAGTTTGAGGGACAAGGATAAGCAGGCAATTATTGATGCAAACAATAATGCGTGTTTAAAGAAGGGGGATGTAGAATTATTATCAAATCCTGAATCTATTGATTTAAACCACACCGTTGGTGATGCTGTAAAATTAGTTGAAAGAACAGGATATTCTGTTATTCCTGTTATGGACAGGTTTTCTAAATTAGATGGCATTTATATTCATGATCCTAATCATCCTCTTATTGTACCGCCAGATACAGATATAGCTAAATTCATGCATAAACTATCAGAAAAACCAAAAAATAAAAATGAAATTTTTTGTTTAAAAGAGCCAGTTAGAGAGGATGAAATCAAGGAGATTTTTAATAAATCTTCTGATATGAGATTTATTCCAATAATTGAAATAATCAATGGAGAAAATATCTTAAAAGAAATTGCGTTCTTAAATGATTTTGACACAAATTATATGGGCATAGCAATAGGTACAAGGGGGAATTGGAAAGAAGAAATAGAGAAATGGGGTCCGCAGGTGGATACTTTAACAATAGATTCTTCTAATGCCTGTTTTGATAATGCACTTGAAATACTTAAATATGCTAAGAAAAAATTTCCAGAAAAACCTTTTGGAATAGGCAATATAATAAGGGGGGTGCATTTTGAAAAATTTGCAGATGAGGGAGCTGATTATATAATTGGTGGAATGGGTGTTGGCTCAATATGCAAAACAGGTTCAGAGAGAGGAAATGGAAGAGGGCAATTTACAGTGGCAAAAGAGCTTGCAGAAGCAAGAGACAAATATTATGAAAATAAAAAAAGATACGTTTCTCTTGTTTTGGATGGTTCAATTGGAAATGTTAAAGACATAACCGTTGCTTTAGCTTTTGCAGATCTTGTTATGATGGGTAATTATTTTAATAGATTTTATGAAGCAGCCGCAAGAAAATTTGATTCAAATAGAAATCCAATTACAGAAGAAGCAAATATAAAATTTGTAGAATCCTGGGGGGAAGGGCATCCAAGAGCAAGATTGGTTTATATGCATGGTATAAATTTACAGGATTCGCCAGAAGATTCACAATTGGATTTATCACCTTCTTTTGAAAGGTACGCTCATTCAACTCTTTCGGGGGCTACAGTTGAGGGTGTTGTTGGGCTTGTGGATTATGCAGGAAGGCTAAAACCAAATGTAGAGAGAGATGCAAGATACATAAGAACCACCATATCAAATTCAGGAGCTCATGATTTAGAAAGTTTCAGGAAAAAAGTGGTGCTTGAAAAAGCTTCTGGAAGAACTCTAGAGGATATGCTGCCACACAATATAAAAATCACGGAGGATAAAAAATAAAATGCCAAATACAATTCTAATCGGAATGCAGTGGGGAGACGAGGGAAAGGGAAAGGATGTTGATATTCTGTCAGAACAGCATGATGTTGTAGTGAGATATCAGGGCGGGGGAAATGCAGGACATACAGTTGTAATTGGAGATAAAAAGTATGCTCTTCATTTAATTCCTTCAGGCATATTAAGAGGAAAATTAAACATTATCGGCAATAACGTTGTTGTTAATCCGTTTAATCTTTTAAAAGAAATAAATGATTTGGAAAATAATGGGATAAAAGTCACTCCGGAAAATCTTAGAATTTCTGAAAAAACTCATGTAACACTGTTATACCATGTAAGGCTTGATGAAGCAACTGGAAAAAAAGTGGGAACTACTGGGAGGGGGATAGGTCCCACATATAAAGATAAGATAGAAAGAACAGGAATAAGGATGTGCGATTTATCTGATTCAAAAGGCTTGGAAGAAAAAGTAATGAAAAATTTAGAAGTTGTTAATCCTATTTTAAATTGTAATGGTTCTCCTGCATTATCATTGGAAGAAGTTATGGAAGGATTGCCGGAAGCAGCAGAAAAAATTACTCCTTTTATTCAGCCAAACATAGGGAGCTTGATATTGAAACATATCGGCAGTTTGTTATATGAGGGCGCACAGGGCACTCTTCTTGACATTGATCATGGAACATATCCTTTTGTTACAAGTTCAAATCCTACAATAGGTGGTGCATTTGCAGGTACGGGTGTTTATATTCCATTTGATCATATAATTGGAATAATGAAGGCATATACTACAAGAGTTGGCAACGGCCCATTTCCAACGGAACAGGAGAATAAACTAGGAGAAAAGCTTAGAAAAAAAGGAGGGGAATTTGGAACGACAACTGGAAGACCTAGAAGGTGTGGATGGCTTGATTTGTTTGCTGCAAAATATTCAGTAATGACAAACGGCATTAATGAGATATCATTAACAAAACTTGATGTTTTGGATGAAGAAGAAACAATAAAAGTGTGTGTTGGTTATGAGTTAAATGGAAAAGAAATAGAATTTGATGATTTTTCACCGTCTAGAATGCATGAATATATTCCAATATATAAGGAACTTTCTGGTTGGAATAAAGATATAACAGATTCAAGAAATCAGGAAGACCTTCCTGAAAATGCAATAAACTACATTAAATTCATAGAGGATTATCTTAAAGTTTCTGTGGTGAGGGTTGGTGTTGGACAAAGAAGAGATCAGACAGTTGAATGTTTTGAATGAGGAAATAACTTTTAAGTGGTTAAACAAATTTATATAGTTATTAACATACTCCCAAAAAGGCTGACAAGGACAGTTCGGTTGTCCTGGAAAGGATGCCACTGCAAAGGCCTCTGTCAGGTACGCGCCATTAATAGGGTGTCTGGACTATAACTCACCTTACGAAACCTGTGCCTGTTAAGCTTTCGTTTGTAGGGCGAAGGAGATAACCTTTAAAACAAATCAAAAAGGTTAAGATTGATATTGGTTTTGTTTGAGGCACTTTTTCACCGAGTCCAGAAGTCAGCTTTAATTTAATTGTTAAAATGGTAAAAAAAATTAAGAAGAAAGGCAAAACTTCAGGAAAGCACAGGAAAAAACCAAGAAGTAAGAGTAAAAAGAGTAAGGCTTCTAAAATTAAGAAAATTATAAAATATAAAAAATTTAGCAAAAGTAAATCAAAAAAGAAAAAAAGAAAATAATTTCTAAGATAATTTTATAAACTAAAAATATCTGAAATTAGTATGGGTTTCCATCATAAAGATATAAAAGTGGTGAAGCTTAAGAGATCTTTATCCCTGTTAGATGTAACTGTCTGTGGTGTTGGTATAATTCTCGGAGCTGGAATTTACGCTTTGATTGGGGTTGCATCAGGATATGCAGGAAATACATTATGGCTTTCATTTGTACTGGCGGCGGTAATGTCAATATTTACAGGGTTGAGCTATGCTGAATTGTCCTCTATATTCAAAAGTGATTCAACAGAATACGAATATACAAAAAAAGTATTCAACAAGACAATAGCAACTCTGATAGGGATCCTTGTTGTTTTTACTGGAATATTTGCAGCTGCAACAGTTTCCATAGGTTTTGCAAATTACCTTAACGCTATGACTGGTCTTTCAGTATTATTCATTGCCATATCTTTGATAATCTTGTTGTCATTGGTGAATTTTTTAGGAATAAAATTTTCCATGACCATGACATGGATATCAACAGTTGTAGAGCTTATTGGTTTGTTGATAATAATTATTTTGGGAATTAATCATATAGGCTCAACAAATCTTCTGGCCTTTGAAAATGGTTTTTCAGGAGTGTTGAAGGCAACCGCCTTGGTTTTCTTTGCATTCATAGGTTTTGAGTCTGTGGTTAAGTTGTCAGAAGAGACAAAAAATCCAAATAAGAATATTCCAAAGGCCCTGTTGCTTTCAATATTTATAACAACTGTTTTGTATGTTCTTGTTGCAATATCTGCAGTTTCAATGCTTTCTTATGAGAAATTATCGATTTCAAAAGCGCCATTGGCAGAGGCTGCTTCAGTGTCTTTGGGTAATCTCGGCAATATAGCATTTTTTGTGTTGGCCATAATTGCTTTGTTTTCCACAATGAATACTGTTTTGCTTTCTCTGGTAACATCATCTAGGCTGACTTATGGTTTGGCTGAGCAGAATGCAATACCTAAAAAATTTGGTGAGGTTCATCCAAGAACAAGAACTCCTTGGCTGGCTATATTCCTGATAGGGATTATCTCTTTGGTATTTGTCTTCTTCGAGAATATAGAGATTGTTGCAAATATAACAAACATATCCATCTTCCTGACATTTGCATTTGTCAATGCCTCATTGCTGATTTTAAGGTACAGAATAAATCCTGACAGGGTCAAATTTAAGATAAGATTTTTAAGCATAGGCAAGTTTTCAGTTATAGCTTTGTTGGGGTTGTTGACTTCAATTTTAATGATGGTTTATTCCATAATTAATCTTGTATAAACCTATAAGAAAGATTTAAAAATACAACATTAAACTTAAATATAAAATGAAAAGAAGCTCAAGACGTTGGAAGAAAAAAGGTCAGATGAGATGGAAATGGCAGCGTAAGAAAATGAGGAAAGAAAAAAAGAAGAGAAAATTGAGGAAGAAATGAGTTTAGTAACTGAAGAAAAAATTCTCAAATATTTTGATGTTACAAAAAAAGCCCTGAAAAAGGCAAAAAATTCTAAGGAAAAAATAGATGTTAGCAATGCAAGAAGCAAGATAATCGAGATGGTTGAGAATTATCTGAGTGATGCGGAGCATTTTTATAACAAGAAAGATTTTGTTAATGCATTTGCAGCATTGAACTATGCGCATGGATGGCTTGACTGCGGAGCTTCATTGGGAATATTTGATGTTCATGATTCAGCTTTGTTCACTGTAAATTAAGATGGTAATAATTGTAACGGGTTCTGTGGGTACAGGAAAGACAGCAACAGCAAAGAAAATAGCAAAGGAAAAAAAACTGGAATATGTTGATGTGAATGAACTGATCAGAGAAAATAAATTATATTCTTATTACAATAAAAAAGACAAGAGTTATGTGGTTGATGTAAATGAATTAAATAATTTTTTGATAAAATTTGTCAGGAAAAACAGGAATGTCGTTCTTGATTCGCATTTGAGCCATTATCTTAATCCAAAATATGTGGATTTGTGCATAGTCACTAAGTGTGACATAAAAAAGCTGAAGAAAAGACTTCAAAAGAGAAAATATTCAATGGAAAAGATACGAACAAATCTTGATTGTGAAATATTTGATGTTTGTCTTGTAGAGGCATTGGACAAGGGGCACAAAGTAAAGATTATTGATACTTCTAAGAAGAAAACCTTTTAAATCATCTAATTTAATTAAATTTTGATGAATTTAGAGAAAATTTATGATAAGAATTACAAGAAATTGCTTCTTATACCTTTGATATTATTAGCATTAAGAAGGACAGGAAGCGTCATTGAAAGGGATGTCTCGCTAAAGGGTGGAATTTCAATGACAATAGAAAAGGAAGGGCTAAATGAAGAAGAGATTTCATCCTTCCTTAATTCAAGATATGATGATATTAATGTAAGGGTATTGACAGATTTGTCAACAAGAAAAAATATTGGATTGATAATTGAATCTTCTGATGTTGAGGAAGAGCAGATAAAGGGGACATTGAGGGAAAAAGTGGAATTTGCTGATGAACAGTATTCTGCAGAATCTTATTCAGCAACATTTTCTGAATCTTTTTATAAGCAATTAATCATGGTTTTGGTTTTTGCATTTATTCTGATGGCCCTGGTTGTTGCAGTAACATTCAGGACTTTTATACCTTCATTGGCCGTTATATTGGCAGCAATTACAGATATAATAGTTACATTGGCTATAATCTCTTTGTTTGGTTTTCAGATATCCGCAGGAGGAATAACAGCTTTTCTTCTTGTAATAGGCTATTCAATAGATACAGATATTTTATTGACAACCAAATTGCTGAAAAGAAAAATAGGAACATTGTATGAAAGGTTGGGGCAGTCAATTAAAACAGGTTTGACAATGACAATAACATCCATATCTGCTGTATTTGTAGGTTATTTGTTTTCCGCAGCATCTGTCTTGAAGGAGATATTCCTGATAATATTCATAGCGTTGATAATTGATATAATATCAACTTATCTTGGAAATGCTTCAATATTGTTGTGGTATATTAAGAAGAAAAAATGAAAATAAAAAATTTATTCACAATGAGGATTTTTATTCTGGTATTGTTTATTCTAATCTCTCTCCTTGCAATCCATCCGGTATCAGATAAAGAAGGTGTTGCAATAAGGTCAGTAGAGACAAATTCATCTGCAGCGTTTGCAGGCATGACAGTTCCGCAGAATGCTCAGCCAACATCATATGAAAGGATTCTTGAGATTAATTCACAGAAAATAAGTTCGCTGGATGATTACTCAAGGGCAATTGAAGCCAATGAGGAAAAATTAGTCATAACAACAGACAGAAGAACTTACACTTTGCTTAATCAAAATGTTGGAATAACTGTTGACAAGCCAGCTTCAAATAATATTCTGAGAGGTCTTGAGCTTCAGGGCGGGACAAGGGCATTGATAAGCCCTACAGAAAAATTGACAGAGCAGCAGTATCAGGATTTGGTGGATACCATGGAGAACAGGCTTAATGTCTATGGTATTAAGCAGTTAATTCTTAAGAGAGCATCGGACTTTGAGGGCAATAAGTACATAATTGTGGAATTGGCAGGTGCAACAAAAGATGAAGTAAAGGAGTTGATTGGAAAGCAGGGAAAGTTTGAGGCAAAGATAGGAGACGAAATTGTCTTTAATGGCGGAGAAAAGGATGTTACTTTTGTATGCAGGAATGATGGAACTTGTTCTGGAATAAGATCATGTAATGAAGTTCAGGGAGGATACCAGTGCCAGTTTGAATTCCAGATAAAATTATCGGAAGCAGCAGCAGAAAGGCAGGCAGATGTAACAAGAAATATGGATGTTAATGTCTCAGAGCAGGGTTATCAATATTTAGAAAAGCCGCTTGATTTGTATCTTGATAATAATTCTGTTGACAGCTTAAACATAGCTGCAGATTTGAAGGGAAAAGCAGCAAGGGACATTGTAATCTCTGGTCCTGGGGTTGGTGCTACGCAGGAAGAAGCATTGGAAGATGCAAATGACAAAATGAAAAAATTGCAGACCGTGCTTATTACAGGTGCCCTTCCAACATCATTGGAAATTGTCAAGCTTGATTCAATAAGCCCGACATTGGGTTCTACTTTTGAAAAGAATGCCTTGACAGCAGCATTGTTTGCAATACTTGCAGTTGCAGTTGTTATATTCATTAGATACAGAAAATTAAAAATTTCATTGCCTATGATTTTCATAAGTTTGTCAGAAGCATTAATCACTCTTGGAATATTGACAATGATGAAATATAATCTTGATTTGGCTGCAATAGCAGGGATAATAGCTGCAGTCGGAACTGGAGTTGATGACCAGATTGTTATAACTGATGAAATTCTAAGCAAGGAATCTATGAATTGGAGGGAGCGTTACAAGAAGGCATTCTTTATAATTTTTATAGCTTATCTGACTGCTGTAGTATCAATGATTCCATTATTGATGGCTGGTGTTGGATTGCTGAAAGGATTTGCATTATCCACAATCATTGGTGTTACAATTGGTGTATTTGTTACAAGGCCCGCGTATGCTCACATAATTAAGGTGTTACTGAATGAATAAATTATTCAATTACAAAGTGGCATTGATATCAATCATTGGTTTTGGTGTAATAACTTTCATAATAAATCTTAATGGAGCAATAATACTCACAATTCTGGCAGCATTGAAGGAAATGATTTTTAGATTCATATTCTCAGGATTTACAGGAAGGCTTCTTCAAAAAATATCAGATAAATATAAGGAAGGGGTGAAATTTTATTTTGCAGCAGGAATAATTCCAACTTTGATTGCATTAATAATAACTTTTGTATTGCACTATTTTACATACACCCCTCATCCGATTAAAACTGTTGGGATAAATACAGTGTTAACATTCATTTCTGGTGTAGGGACTGCTTTTTTGTTTAAAAGAAATTTATTGAAAGTTTAAGCGCAGAGGACAGGATTTGAACCTGCATGTCCAAAAGGACACTAGTTTTCGAGACTAGTGCGTCTACCAGTTCCGCCACCTCTGCATAAATCTTATAAATAAACACCAATTAAAAAGCTTATGGAACCCATACTTCATTTCTTAATTCCCTTATTGATTCTTCTAGCCTTGTATCCGAGAATAGACAGGAGGTTGGCATTTGGTTTGGCATTGCTGGCTGTTATTCCGGACATAGATTTCTTTATTGATTTCACTCACAGGTTTTTGTTTCATAATATTTTCTTTCCAGTCATATTAAGTTTAATGATTTATTTTTTCACAAGAAGTTTGAAGGTGTCTTTAATTTCATTATATTACTTGATGTCTCATTTGATTCTGGATTTTGCGACAGGATCACTTGCATTGTTCTGGCCTTTATACCAGAAATTAATAGAGATAAAAATTTCCTTGAATAGTGCGTGGATTTTCAAATTTCACATAGGAACATTGCCTTTAAGAACTATTGAGGAATACATGACCAGCAAACCATCTTACTTTTTCACAGAGATGGGCATTATGGTTTTGTTTGTATTGATGGTAATGTTGATAATAAAATATAAAAAAGAAATAATAAGATATTTTAGGAAATAACATAAGGATTTCTTTCCTTTACAAGTTCAAGGGCATAATTTAATCTTTTCTGGCTTGAAGCATAAACTGTGAACAATAATTCATCTTTCTTAACCTTGTCCCTTAGTTTTTTGTTAAGATAAATTCCTGCTTTTTTGTCAACTGGAGCACCGGCAGTCCTTGCAATCTTTGAAACATCCTTGTTATTAATTTCCTTTACTATTCCGCTCCTTGTTGAATGAATATTTTTATTGAATTTAGCCAGCTTTAATTGCTCTGGTCTGAATATGTGCCCCTTCTGTGCTTTTATTATTTCCTTCATCTTTTCGTATGCCTTTCCTGAATTAAGGGAATCAAGAGCTTTTTTCTTTGGATTTTTTATCTTTAACATTCTTAGTATTTCTGCAGCCATTCTGATTCCTTTTTTTCTCAAATCCATCGGGCCGTTGCCCATTAGAACATTAAGAACATCCCTTGCTTCCAGTACAGGGCCAATGCCGTTGCCTATCGGCTGTTTCCCGTCTGTTATGATAACCTTTACTTTTATTGACAGGTCTTTTCCAAGTTCAATAAATCTTCTTTTTAATTTCAATGCTTCTTTTTTTCTTTCAATCTTTGCATTCTTGCCTATGGGAATATCAATGAGAACATGAGATGCATTTACTGCTTTTTTCTTTGCCATTATGGAAGCCAATAATAATCCTTCAGGATCAAGCCTTAATGGATTCCTTACCTTAATCATCTTGTCATCAGCAGAAGCCAGATCAACAACGCCGCCCCAAACTATGCACCCGTTTATTTTTTCAACAATTCTTTTTATTTCATTGACTTCAAAGCTTACATTGGCCAGTGCTTCCATGGTGTCAGAAGTTCCTGCAGGGCTTGAAATTGCTCTTGAGCTTGTTTTAGGCATTGTAATCCCCAATGAGGCTATTATTGGCACAACAATCATCGTTGTTCTGTTGCCGGGAACTCCTCCGATGCAATGTTTGTCTACAATTGGGTGTTTTTTTAATTTTAGCCTATGGCCTGCTTTTACAATTGCATCTGTCATATCTTCAATTTCATGCATGCTTAATCCATGGCTGTAGCAGCCAGAGACAAAATAAGTCAGTTCAACTTCATTCAGATTATTTGAATTGATGTCTTTTATTATTTCAAAAATTTCCTTTCGATTTAATTTTTTACCTTCTAATTTCTTTTTTATATAGCCAAGGCTTTTGAGTCTTTTAGCTATTTTTACATTGACATAGCCTTTCCTTGTCTTAAGATAATCAAGAATTTCATCAAATAATCCTATCTCGCCTTTTTTTATTTTTTCATCTTCGCTTAAATCAACAACAGAAATTATTTTTTTATTATTCATGCTTATTAATATTCTGTCGCCTGGATGCAGGTCTATTTCTCTGGCATCAGTGCTGTTCATTATTGAAACAAATGCCCCGCCAGTTACAAAGCTAAGATCCTTGATTCTTAATTTCATCTTTCAACAACTAAATATTTCAGCATTGTTACGAACAATGCAAGTAAGAATGGCCCAAATATTATTCCTATGAAACCAAAGAACTTCAAACCGCCTACAACTCCAAGAATGGTTAATATTGGATGTATTTTTGCCTTTTTGCTTATTAGTTTTTGGTTTAGTATTAATTCAACCAGACTTAGGACAATCACGCCGTAAATAATCAAGCCAAATCCATTGAATGTATCTCCTTCCATTAATTTTAATAAAGCAATCGGACCCCAGACTAAAAAACTTCCAAGGACAGGCAATATGACAAATATCATTACTACGAATGCAAGCAGTATTGGTGATTTTACATGAAATAAATAAAATCCTATTCCTGATAATATCCCGACTATGATTCCTGTTAATATTAATCCATAAACAACGCCATGGGAGACCTGCCTGAATTCATTGAAGAATAGATCTTTTTTCTTGCTATCCAAAGGAAGGATTTCCCTGAAATTGTTGACTAGATTCTTTCCATCAACAAAAAGATAGAACAGCAAGAATAAACTTACAAAAATGCTCAACAATCTTGCAGGAAGGTTGAATAAAAAGTCAGATGCGGTATTGCTGAAACTTAGCATGATATTCTGAAGGCCTTCTCTCAAAAAAGGAGCCAATTCAAGCTGCCATTTTGTGACAGAGCTGTAAAACCCCAAACTTTCTTTTATCAATGAATTGGAGACAAACACCAAGGGAATTGTTACTATAAAAATTATTATTATCATAACAATCAGAGCCGAAATCCACTTTATTTTTATTAAAGAATTTATCTTGTCATAGAGTGGATAAAAGAAAAATGCAAGGACAATGCTGTATAGTGCTGCAAATATCAATTCTTTTATTATAAAAAATGCCAAAACAGCTATTATTAAGAATAAGGCTATAAAGAAATAATTTGAATATTTGTGATTGAATTTCATTAATTAAATATTTCTATTTTAAATATATAAATTTATCTGAAAAATGAGCTGTAAATTAAATGTCAGGTAGAAATTATAAAGCAAATGCTTTTTATAATAACTAAATTTAACTTTTAGTATGGATATGAAACTGATGAAGCCACAAAGGTTAGAGAAAGGAGATACTATAGCTTTCGTAGCACCAGCTGGAGGACTGGCGACTTTAACTTTACACAGACTTGAAAAAGGAAGAAGATATTTTGAAGAATTGGGCTACAAAGTAAAGATATTTCCTACTGCTAAAAGGAATTCAGGATAAATTTATAATTAAAAAGACTTTTAAATTATTTTCATTTAGATTTTATTGCATGCGGTAATAGTTTAGGGGCAGAATGCGAGCTTGCCAAGCTTGTGACCCGGGTCCGATTCCCGGTTACCGCATATTTAATATACTTCTAAAGTATAATCTTTACATGAACCTTTACTATCTAATCCCTATAGCATTGATAATATTGCTTATAATTATTCATTTGTTCTTGAAGACAACAAGATTTGTGTTAAAATTAATAATAATCATGATAGTGGTTATAATTTTAATGTTGATATTCTAAATTATCATTAGAACAGCGCCAACAATAATCAGTATAACCCCAGACAGGACCTTTAAACTGAATTTTTCTCCAAGAAACAATAAGGCGAAAACCATTACAAAAACAACGCTTAATCTGTCCAATGATGCAACTTTTGTGGCCTCTCCGCTTTTCAGAGCCAGAAAATAGAACAGCCAGGATAATGCTCCGGCAATGCCTGCTAATGTTATGAATATATAATCAAGGGTTCTAAATTCTGTTATTAATGAAAATTTCTTCTGTGCTAAAATGATAACAATCAGGAAGGCAAACATTACAAAAGCCCTTACGGTTGTAGCTAAATTAGCATCAACATTCTTCAGGCCAATTTTTCCGAATATTGCAACCAAACCAGCAAAGACCGCAGCCAGTAAAGCATATAAAATCCATTGTGATGCCATGATAAAATTAATCTTTGTACTTATATAAATCTTTTTAACAAAACGCTTAAATATTAAATTGAATTAAAATAAATATGAATGCAGGAAAGGTAATTCTGGAAAGATTTTCATGTAGGGACTATAAAGACAAAAAAATTTCAAACAAGCATCTTGCCAAGATTCTTGAGGCAGGAATAAAATCACCAAATGCAGGAAATCTCCAGTGCTGGAAATTTGTTGTTGTGAATGATCTAAACATAAAAGAGCAGATTACAAAAGCTTCATTGAATCAGAGATGGATGATGCAGGCTCCTTTGTTTATTGTTGTTTGTTCAAATTTAGGAAAATTAAAGAGGTATTACCCGGGAAAGTATAAATTGTATGCAATACAGGATACGGCAATAGCATCTGAGAATATGATGCTGATGGCTTATTCATTGGATATAAAGTCCTGTTTTGTTGGTGGTTTTGATGAAAAGGCCATAAAAAGAATTCTCAGGCTTCCTGATGACGTTGAGGCTTATACAATAATAACCCTTGGTTACTCTGATGAAAAAAATAAAAAAGAAAGAAATTCTTTGAATTACAGTTTAAGTTACAATATGTATGGACAATATTAATTCTAAAAAAATAAAAAAAAATAAAAAAAAGAAAAAGTAAGGGCCCTTATCACAGGGGGTTAAGAAGGATTTAAGCCCTTACCATTTCAATTCCAAGCTCTTCACCGAATCTTTGTTGAGCCTTTGACTTATGTCTAGCGTCAACCTTACCTAATACATATGGAGATGTAACTCCTGTAATAATTGTCATGACTCTTAGCTTTCCTTTCATTTCTTCACTGATTCTTGCTCCCCAGATGACTGTTGCCTCTGGATCCAAGGTTTCAGTTACTATTTCACCAACTCTGCTTACTTCATCTAAAGTTAAGTCTTCTCCACCGGTTATGTGTATCAATGATCCTGTAGCTCCATCGTAGCTTACATCTAATAATGGATTGCTTAATGCTCTTTTAACTGCTTCATCAACCCTATTAGCTGTATCAGATTCGCCGATACCAATAACAGAAACTCCGCCTTCACTCATTATTGCCTTTACATCTGCGTAATCCAAGTTAACTAATGATGGAACTGCAATTGTTTCAACAATGCCTTTAATCATTGTGCTTACTAGTTCATTAGCAACTGCAAATGCCTGTCTTAAAGGCAAGTTACCAGCGATTGTAACCAATCTATTGTTGTCAATTACAATTACAGTATCACATTTATCTCTTAATTGTTGCAATCCGAATTCAGCTTTATCTACCCTTGCTTTTTCAATGTTCAATGGCATTGTTACTGTTCCAATAACAATAGAACCCATCTCTTTTGCAACCTGTGCAATTACTGGAGCACTTCCTGTACCTGTTCCTCCACCCATACCTGCACAAATGAATACCATATCACAATTTTTCAGGCTTTCTCTGATCTCCTGTAGGCTTTCTCTTGCTGCTTCAGTTCCCTTGTTTGGGTATCCTCCACAACCAAGTCCTCTTGTAAGATTAGCACCTATGATGAATTTTTTATCAGCTTCAGATATATCAAGATGTTGCTTGTCTGTATTACATGCTATTATTTCAGCACCCTGAATGCCTTTTTTGTATAGCCAAGAAACCATGTTGTTTCCAGCACCACCTGCACCAACTACCTTTATATTTGCTTTTCCGACTTCAACATTGTTGAAATTAGAATTCTTCAAACCTTCCATTGCGTTTTTTATCAAGAAATCCATTTTCGTTTCCCCCTTTTATATCTTTTTTAATATATATTTTCCTCTTCATATATATTTATATTTGAGTATGACTACTCTCTTTTGAACAAAACGCCACAAACTTGTTCAACTAAAACAAAACTTTACACAGAACAAAACGGACCACATTATTTGACTTTAACGCCACATCAAAGTCAAAATCGTTTTCTAAACTTTTATAACCTTTAAAATGCATAACTTATATTTAAATGTTCTTTAACTGCAATATGTATATTTTAGTATATAAATATTATTTAACATTATTCATAAATTAGTTTTTATGAAACAAAAAGTTGGTGATTTAGTGCAGATATCAACAAAAAAAGAGGGGATTTCTGGAAGATTAATGCCTTCTAAAAACAAAAAAACAATTTTAAAATTAAATTCTGGTTATAACATTTCCATCGACGATAAAAATATAAAGTCAATAAAGAAATTAAATCAAAAAGCAAATAAAAATACAGCAAATAAAATAAAACAAAATAAATCTTTGCCAAAAATTATTATATTGCATACAGGAGGAACTTTAGCTTCCAAGGTTGATTATGAAACTGGTGCAGTGTCATCACAATTCACCCCAAAGGACATATTGCAGAAATACCCGGAATTGAAAGAAATTGCCTGTTTTGATTCAAGATTGATATTTAATGAGTTATCTGAAAATTTCAGGTTTGAACATTATAATAGATTGGCAAGGGAAATTGAAAAAGTAAATGATGCAAGAGGAATAATCATAACACACGGAACAGATACAATGGCATTTACTTCAGCAGCGCTATCCTTTGCCTTGGATGGCTTGTCAGTTCCTGTTATTCTTGTCGGCTCCCAGAGATCATCAGACAGGCCTTCCTCAGATGCTTATTTGAATTTATTTCTTGCAGTAAAATTCATTCTGGAAACAGATTTCAGGGATGTTGGAATATGCATGCATTCTTCAATGAATGATGATGCTTGTTATATCTTGCCTGCAACAAAGACAAAGAAGTTGCACTCATCAAGAAGGGATGCATTCAGACCGATTAATGCAAAGCCAATAGCAGAAATCTCAAGGGATAATATAAAATTCTTTAATAAAAATTATAATAAAGAAAATAGAAAACTTAAATTAAAGTTATTCAATGAAAATTTGAGGATTGGAATATTGACAACCCATCCAAATATGGATCCTTCTGAAATATCCTTGTTCAAGAGCTTTGACGGCTTGATTATACAAGGAACTGGCATTGGACATATGCCTGTTGAAGGAAAAAATGAAAAAATATTGGATGAATTGAAGAAGCTAAAAATTCCGAAAGTTATGATAACACAGAGTATTTTTGGCAGTGTAAATCTCAATGTTTATTCTACAGGAAGAAAAATAAGGGATTACCTGATTGGCGATTATCTTGACTTGACTTTGGAGGCGGCATATATAAAATTGGCATGGCTGTTGAGCAACCATCCAAAGGACATTAAAAATTTATTCTCAAAGAATTTAAGGAATGAAATAAATGAGAGGCTTCCGGAAGATTTTCTTTAAAATAATCTGTTTAATTTTTCCTTGATTGACTTGAAGACTGTCCTGACAGATGGGTTGGCGTCAATGGTTATCAACATTTTTCTTTTTCTATAGTGATTTATGACTGGCAGGGTTTTTTTCTTGTATATATACCATCTGTAATCTATTATTTCGTCATGATCATCCTTTCTGTGTTTGATATTTTTTCTTTTCTTTAGTCTTTTAATTATGGTTTCCTTTTTGCAGTCCAGGAATATTGCTGCATTTATGTTTTCTTTAAGAAGCTTGACCTGGCTCATGTGCCTTGGAAAACCATCAAGAATAAAATTGCCCTTTTTTAGATAATCCTTGATTATCTTGTATACTATTGAATCTGAAGCCAAATCCCCCCTTTCAATGTATGGCTTTATTTTCATGCCGAGTTTGGTTTTCTCCCCGATTTCTTTTCTTAGAACATAACCGACAGGGATGTTTCTTAGGTTATACTCTTTTGCTATTAGTTTAGACTGGGTACCCTTGCCGGCACCTGGTGGGCCAAGTATGATTAACCTCATTTTTTTTATCCGAAATAATTATTTTTTTCCTGTGAAAATTCCTTTTTCCAAGTTTCCTTCATTAATACAACAACTTCTTCCATCTCTTTTTTTATTTTCTTCCAGAAATTAAAGACATCATTTATGAATTCCGCATCCTTTTTGTCATCTGGGTAAACATCAAGCAATAATGACTGTCTCTCATAAACCATTAATTTTTTGTATATCTTTTCAATCTCTTTTTTCTTTTCATCAGAAAAATTCTTTATCTCTGTTACATTTATTATGTGCTGCTGGGTTGGATACAGTAACCCCTCTATTATCCTGCAGAAGAATATTACTTTTTCATTAATCTTTCTTCTGACCTGTCTTATGAGAAATATCTTTTCTTTTATGAAATCTATTTCAAAATCATTGTTCAATTCCTCAAACTTTGGTAACTTGTACTTTAACTTGTTATATTCTTCCTTTACATTAACATCTTTCATACTAAGATATATATTTCAAAGGATATAAAAGGTTTTTGAATCATCTCTTCATGATATTAGATTTCATTTCCTTGGGCATTTTCTCAATTGCATATCTCAGAGCAACCCTCGGCATTTCATTCCTGTTTTCCATGACATAATCATGAACTTCTTTCAAATAAATATTTGATGCTTCCTTCAACAGCCACCCGTATCCTTTTCTTACCAGGTCATCTTTGTCCTTTAGCAATAAATCAGAGATTTCAAATGAATCCTTAAGATTTTTTTTATTCCTGACGCAATAAATCAAGGTCACTGCTGATGCTCTTCTCATCCATCTATTTTCTGATTTTGTCCATTTTTTTAAATCCCTTAAAAATTCCCGATTATTGTAAACCAAATAACCGACAGAATGCGTGCAGAAATCATCTATCATTGCCCAGTTTGTCAGATATTCATCAATCCAACTTTCAAACATTTTAAAATCTGTTTTTTCAAATCTATCTTTTATTTTATTACACCAAGAAAATGCTATTGCTGCCTCTTCATTGTAATTTGTTTTCAGAAGTTTTTCACATAATTGAAATATCTCTTTTTTGTTTAAATCTTTTATTTCCTGAAAATATCTTTTTGCTATTTTTCTTGTTGTTGGCGCCCTTACCCCATAGCATTTTATTTTCTCCTTAAAAAAATTAATAGAGCCTTCCCTGTATTCCTTGTCTACATTTCTTTTCAGTTCAGCTCTTATATTTTCCAGGACATTCATTCTTTTCTGAATTTTCTATAGAAAAATACTGCAAGTGGCAATGAGACTATAAGATAAGCCAGGCTTTCTGCTATGTTTCTTTTCTTGTCATTCAGGCAATATTCTTCCTGTGAAACATCAATTGTTTCATTTGATTTTTCAATTGGAACTGGCCTGTAATATGCACAGTCATCATAATTTAATACTTCCTTGAATCCTTCTCCAATTAATTTGGAAGCATTTACTATTGAGAATACTGTTGCTATGACAAAGATTATTCCAAAAATTATTGTTATTATTGATTTTGCTTTCATTTTTTCCTCCCCTTGTTTATTATTTTAAAAGCCCCAGAAGGGATTTGAACCCTCGACCTCTTCCTGTTTGGCTCAGATACCAAGGAAATGAGCAGATTTAATCTTGTGCTCTACCATGCTGAGCCACTGGGGCATAATTTGTTGTAATGTCTCTTATTTGAAAAACCGATCAATCTAATCCATTTTTCAATTTGCTTATACCCATAAATCTCTACAACATTGTTGTTATTCCTTTTATCTTTAGAGAAATACATTTTAAAATCTTTTGATAAAATATAATTTACAAAAACAATTAAATTATAAATTAAAATCAAATGATGAAGTGGATTTTTTGGGATATTTTCTACACCATGGCGATTTGAAATCAATGAATGATATGAAAAATGTTAAACATCCCATTATAGTTGGCTATGGTGAGGACATTGATAAATGGTATTTGTATGAGGATGGGAGAATACCAAATGCTACAAAACCAAAAAGAAAAAATACTAAATCTTTTCTATAAAACTTTTTACAACTTTTCTTTTAAATCCGAATATAGGAATTAATCAATGCCTTATGAAATACCTCAGGAACTGCAATCTAAAAAAATGTGTGCGGGAGACAGGATTTGAACCTGCGTAGGCACTAAGCCACAGGATCTTAAGTCCTGCCCATTTTCCAGACTCTGGCACTCCCGCATAATATTAATCTTTTAGATTGTTTATATAAAAGTTTTTATTTTAAAAACTGTATAATTTATATATTAGCAATTCTTATCATTCTCTATAAGGAGGTGATTGGTAAATGGCTAAAGGTGATAAAGGTACAGTTTGGTGGATAGCATTTGTTTTAGTAATTATTGGAGGTCTTAATTGGGCTTTAGTGGGAATTTTAAAATGGGACCTTGTTGCAGCAATTTTCGGGGAGTTATCTGTATTGTCAAGAATAATTTATATCTTGGTTGGTATTAGTGCTTTATACCTGATATTCTCTAAGAAATAAATTTTTCTTTTTTTTATTTTTTATAAAGAATTATTTTTTCTTCTTTCTGAAAGCTCTTTTTCCATGTTTCTTGTCTGGATGCTTCTTTCCGTAAGCTTTCCATACTGGTTTTTTCTTTACATTTTTATTCATCATGGTAATTTGTTGAAATATTCTTTTTTTAAACCTTTTGAAAAGCCTCTGGAGGGATTTGAACCCACAACCTATTGCTTACGAAGCAATTGCTCCACCATTGAGCTACAGAGGCATATTATAATTCATCCAATGGGCTTTTAACTTTTATCATATTTGGAGAAGCAGCATGAATATAAACAAAGGTTGTTTCCGGGCTTTTATGTCCAAGCAAAGCCTGAACCTCGCTCACTGAATAACCCTTTTCTATCAAATGTGTTGCAAATGAATGTCTTAAAGTATGGCATGAAACTTTTTTGTTTATTCTTGCAAGTTCAGCGGATTTTTTAATTATTTGTCTGGGGCTGCTTGTGTTGTATTTCCTGCCTTTTATGCTGGTGAATAAATAATCAAGCTCATTTAATTTTTTTTATCCTATGAATTTTTTTATATCATCTTTCAATGAACTTGCTATTATGAACATTCTGTCCTTGTTTCCCTTGCCTTTTCTGACAAATCCATATCCCTTGTCTGTTTCAAGGTCATTTATTTTTAAGTTTATCAATTCACTTACCCTTAAGCCGGAAGAATACATAAGCTGAATCATTAGCATATGTTTTGGATTTTTTATGGCTTTAAACAAATCTTTTATTTCTTCTTTTGACAATACAACAGGAATTTTTGTTGGTGTCTTGCTGTATCTGATATTTATCCGCATTCTCTTGTCTAAAACATCTTCAAACAGAAACCTTATTGCCATATGGTATAGGTTCATTGTATTTCCTGCCTTTTTCTTTTCAGATAAATCTTCCAGGAATAATCTCACATCTTTTTTGCTGATTTTATCCAGAGATTTGTTTGTGTATTTTAGAAATCTGCTTATACAGTAATTATAACTTTTAATTGTTCTGTCGCTATACCCTCTTCTTTTGCATTCTTTTGCAATAGATTTTTCTATATCTACTGGAATGTAGACCATAAAATATATAAGTATGCTTTGCTTTTATATATTACAATTTGAAAAATAATTGCAGAATAATAATAAATATGGAAATAGCATTCAAAAATTTCCAGAGGCGTTGTCAGAAAACAAAGGAGTTAAGCCTTAAATCTTCAAAATAAGTGAAAATCCGTTAAAAGTGTGTTAATTGCAATTTTATTTTTCCGCCTACTTTAGAAACTTATTTAAAACCAGATATTTTTTTAATATTATGCAAGATGAATTTATGCTATTTGAAACAAAATTTTGGAAAGTTGTTCTAAGTGATGAACAATCTTATTTAGGTAGATGTGTAATTCTTCTCAAAAGAGACTGTGGTGAATTATCAAATTTAACATCTGAAGAATGGTTGGATTTTCATGAAAACATTGTGAAAAAACTAGAATCTACCTTCAAGAAAGTTTTTGATGCCACAATGTTCAATTGGACTTGTTTGATGAATGATGCTTACCAAGCTGAAAATCCGAAACCATATGTTCATTTCCATCTTAGACCACGATATAATCATGATGTTAAATTTATAGGAGAAGAATTCCACGACCCTGATTTTGGTCATCACTACAATCGCGAAAGGAAAAATTTTGTTTCTAAAGAATTGCTTAAAAAAATCTCTGATGAAGTAAAGAAATATTTGTAACGGCGGAAAAATAAAACTCTGAAATTTCCCTTCGGGACGTTGCACTAAATTTCAGCCCTACGGGGAATATAACAAGGGTTAGTTTCAATTTTGGTTTGCGCTTTTAACCATATATATTCTTCCTATGGCCTAATTTTAAAACAAAAATTTTTAATTTATTTTTATCGATATCAAAGATAAGGGCGTATCCTTAATCTTTCCAATGCAGAGATTATTCTCTTTTGAATATGCCCATCAAGCTTTTCCAATGCTTTTAATGCATGTTGAGAATAAATTAGTTCATACATTTACAAATTAAGCTTCCTTTTGACTTGTTCATGAGTAAAGAATCTTCCTGCTTTTATATCAGCACGTGCATTCTCTATTTCTTGCTTGGTCTCCGCATTTACTTCTTGTGAATCTTCAACAAGATCCCAAATCACTTCTTCATAGCTCTCTTTATTATATAACTTTCTCATTTTTAGAGTATCTAAAAGATTTTCACTTACTTGTATTGTTGTTGCCATAGCGAGTATATAACTTGTTATAATATATAAACTTTTTGGTCGGCGTAAACCAAAACTTCACCTTC
>JAGVZC010000019.1 GCA_018302885.1 Candidatus Woesearchaeota archaeon | reverse complement strand
TAATCTAAAGTTATTTTTCCAACATTGCCTATTCCAGGTAATCCTTCTATAAGTACTGGATTATTAAATTGTATTTTTTTGAAATTCTTTATTTTAAATGTCATTTTTCTTAGCAATGCGTCTGAATTTTCCCCATTTGTCCTCAATAGAAAATTTGGCTGGTCTTGGATCTAATGGTTTTCCGCTGCAATCACATGTTTGTTTTAATGTGTATCTGCCGCATTTAGCACATTTCAATATTGACTTAGGCATTTTTTCTGTTAAATTCAATATCAGCTTTTAATTTTTTCCCTAATTGTAAAGTTGAATCTATCGCTTCTTTTAATTTTGTTTCTGCAGCCTTATAATCTTTTTCTTCTAGGCTTATTTTATATTTTGGAGCGCCAAGATAGGTCACTTCAATTTTCTTGCTGATTAGGTTATTTAGTATTTTTTTTATTATTTCAATGCCATTGGTTTCTGTTGTTGAAAGTTTAAGAATTCCCCCAACAATAACCGTGGGTGTTTTCATCTTTTCATTAACAACCAATTCCAGTTTTTTTGCAATATTGTCCTTAACGCCCAACTTGCTTAATTTAAGATTGCCATTAACAATTTCATGAAAACCATCACTTAAATTTTCATAATTATCAATAATCTTGTAACCAACTTCTTCATACATTTTCTTCAAATCTAATTTTAATTCTTTTCCGACATTTTCCAATAATTTCTCTGCTTTTATTTCCTGTTTATATTCATCAATTTTTTTTCTTTTTTGTTTTAGATTAACCCTTCTTAAAGACAAATCAATATGCCCTTTTTCCCTGTCTATTTTCAAAACCTTGCAGGCTATTTTTTTATCTTCGACAACAAAATCTCTTATGTTTCTTATTCTTCCCGGGCTTACTTCAGAAATATGAACCATTCCCTCTTTATCATACTCATCAAGATTGACAAAAACTGAATGAAAAAGAACCTTTTTTACAGTGCACATGACAATGTCATTAACTTCAGGAAATCCCTTTTTCTTGTAAAACATTTATTCAAGGACCTCCAAAACCCTAGCCTTGATTTTGCTTTTTCCTCCGCTTGGTTCTAGCAACCCATCACCGCAAACCAAACAGTTAACAACACTTGCAGATTTGCCAAAAACTATCTGTTCATTTTTGCATTTATTGCATCTTACTTTTATAAATTTTGATTTTGTTTCTCTATTCATTCGAACACCGTCCTCTTAGATCTAAATGTATTTGATGATTGTGAAGATTTTCCGCATTCGCTACATGTAAATTTTAAAACAACTTTCTTTGAAACTTTAGCACCAGTTCTCTTAAATTTTGCTATTGCTGGTTTGGAGCCCCACTTGCCTTTATTGCCATAACCTTGTCCCCTTCCTCTTCCAAGGGCTCTGTTTTTTCCTCCATGAGATAATGAATGTGTTGCACTTCTTCCTTTAGTTTTAACCAAAGAAACTTTTTGATTGGTGCTTTTTTTACAATGCTTACAATATCTTTTCTTTTGTTTTGGTAGTTTCATATTTCCTCAGCCCTTCCCTTTTCAATCAATAACTTTGCAATATTTAAAGGTAAATTTGCAATGTCTTCTTCATCAAAAGGCCCATATTTAAATCCATTGGATCCGACAAATTTTGGAACTGGATTTGTGAGCCTTACTAACATTCTATCCTGAAAATCAGTTTTTATTGTTTTCGGTTCGTTTAAAACAGGTAGTTTGCCTTCCAAAACACTGTCCAGAATGCCTTTTCTGTAATTATTAAAATTTTCTTTTAATGATTCATAAAGTTTAATTTCTTCAGGCAATAACAAAGACATATCAACTTTGCTTTCATTTCTGGAGTTTAACAAGGATAATGTAATGATCTTATTCTCTCTTTTGTCATATAACTCCTTTAAAATCCTGTAAATGCTTTCCAGCTGCTTATTTGTCCTTTCAGTTTCCTTTGCTGCAAAGATATTCTCCTTTGTTTTTTGTGATTCAAGGATGTCTCTTTTATCTTTGATGTATTTAATCACATCATTGAAAAAATCCTTGTCTAATTTCTGAATTTCTGCTCTGGATTTTTCTCTTCTTAAAAGTTCGTACAAAGTTTCATAAGTTATTATAACATCCCCCATAAAAACCCTATAAAATACAAAAATTATTAAAGGTTTAGATAGTTTTTTATATAAATTTCAACAATTATATCCTATGAATCTTAAAATATATTTGTTCAGGCATGGTCAGACTTATTTCAATGAAACAAAGAGATTCACAGGATGGAAAGATTCCAAATTAACAAAAAAAGGGATAAATAGTGCCAGAATAATATCTAAAAAACTTAAAAATAAAAAATTTCAGGTTGCATACCAGACAAGGCTTTCAAGATCAAAGGATACATTAAAGGAAGTTCTGAAATATCATCCAGAATGCAAAAAAATAATAACAGATGATAGAATGATAGAGCGTTCTTACGGAAATCTGCAGGGAAAATATCACAAAACAATAATTGATGAATATGGAAAAAAGCGGTTTGATGTCTGGCACAGATCATATAACACATCACCTCCAAAAGGGGAGTCAATAAAGATGGTTGAAAAAAGGGTTGATTCTTTCATTAAAGATTTGATCAAGTACATGAAAAAAAACAAAGTTAATGTTGCAATAGCTGCCCATGGAAATTCAATGAGACCCTTCAGGAGATATCTTGAAAAATTCTCTGTAAAGAAAATGATGGAACTGGAAAATCCTTATGATAAATATTTTGAGTATACAATTAAAGTTTAATTTTTCTTAATTATCATTAGTATAGGAGTTATATCATTTAAAGATTCACTTGTCTTTCCTCCATAATGTCCGTTTGTTAGTTCTTCATCTCTATGATGTCTAAAAACAACACCATAATTTGGATATGTGCCTCTTTTCCAGTCTTTAGCTAAATTAGTTATATCCCAATAATTAACCAAAAATTGGTCTGTTGGAGGAGTCTTAGAATCACACACACCTCCACTAAAAGAAGGTTGATTATTCCATGTAATTGAATTTTCACCCCAAGGTTGACTAACTCTTTGGACATCAATAATTGAAGATTGAACATCATATGTAGAATTAAATCCAAATAAACCAATACCCACATAAATAACATCTAAATCATAAGGAAGACTATTAAATTTTATAAAAAATCTACTTAATTTATGCCCCTCATTATATGAATATTTTTCAATCCAAAAATCTGCTTCATTGCCGTAGTTTGTATTTGCATGGTTGGAATTTCCCGTATTCTCTTCAACTCTAGCATCCTCTATCCCATTACGTCCTGGTTGAAAATAAATAGTATTCGATGATCCAGATTCTACTGGGTTTGAAGAACTAGAATCATCATCATTACACCCAAAAAAAGTAAAACACAAAGAAACTAAATAAGGAATAAAAAATTTAGTAAATCTTAAATTACTCAGTTTAGCTTCCAAATTCATAAAATATTAAAAACAAATAAAAATATAAATTTTACTAAAAAGAAATTATAAACTAAAGTTTAATCTCTGTATTCTATTGTAAGTTTTGGTGTCCATAAACCTTGACCATCATACGTATCGGTATCACTACTACAGAAATTTCCATATTTAGTTCCACTTTCATTTTCAAACATTAATATAATTCCATAATTTGAGTAACTTCCATCAATCCATTCTTGAACTAAAGAAGTAAGATTAAATTCAACAGGTGTTGTAGCATTTCTATAAGGAAGTGAAACATCATCATAGATAAAACTATCAAAATTTGGTTTATTATTCCATGTTATTGTATTTTCATTCCAGGAACTTTTAACTCTCCTTGCCACAACCTTATCACCACCTCCCGAAGTAGAGATATTACCATGTATAGAAAGTAAAGCAGATTCTATATTTGCATGAGAAGGGATAGAAGATAAATTAAATTGAATATAAGATCGAGAAATATCATTACTGTTCATAAACATAACTTCCAACAAGTCATCATTACCAAAATTGTATTACATTTTGGTGCAGTATATCCCATAAAATCAATGAACATAGCAAATTCATCAGGATTGTATCCAGAATGAGTAGCTTCAAAAGAATAAGTTCCCTCTCGTAAAAATTTAAGAAAATAATTTCCATTATTGTCTGAATAAGTTGAATTCGTTGATGGTCCGCTAATGGTTGTTATAAAAACATTAGAAACAGTTCTTCCTTGACTAGAAGCAGACCCTTTAAGAGTAGCATATTGTTTGCTTGATGGTTTATGAGCAATAACACCTAAATTATTTTGATAAACATCCAAATAATATGCCTCCTTTTCAAAACTGCTTCCAAAAAAATTAGCAATTGAATTTACAATATCATTATAGTTATTTAAATTCTCTATAAATATTTGTCTGAATTTGGCAGCTTCTAAAGCAAAAGTAAGTTCGGGGCTATTTGTACTACGCACTATAAAGTCAAGAATGCTAATGTTCCTAAATATGACATCATTTTCAACATAGAAATTATGTAATTCATCTAAAGTTACAGTTCCAATAGAATCAAGATTTCTAAAATCAGGATAAGGTTCATTTGGATTAGTGGGTGTTCTTTTTTCATAATCTCTGCCTCTAATATTATTAAGCTCTTGATTAATATTAAAAGTTCTTTCTTCATTAAGTATAGAAGTTCCATTAACATCAAAATAAAATGCCTTAGAAAAGTATTCATAACTAAAATCTTCAGCTAAAAAACCATGGATGCCATCTCCAAAATTTTTTCCTTTAACACTGATTCCTCTTAAAGGAGTTCCAGAAGTATTTTTTAAAGTAATATCAAAGGTATTATTTCCAATATCTAAATTTATTTCTCCATTGCTATTGGTAGTTTCTCCAGGAATATAAGTTCCTCCGGGATCGGTGGGGTTTGAGTCTTTATCTTTATCAGAACAACCAGAAAAAGGGATCATAAAAGTAAGTGCTAAAGGATAAACAAATTTTTTAGAAAATTTACTCTCTCTTAGTTTATCAAGCAAGCTCATTAGTAATATTAAGAAACATGACTAAGATATAAAACTTTCTAAAACCATTTCCCAAGCCCTTCTTGTTTCTCTTTATCTTTTCCAAAAATGCTTTCAATCATCATCTTAGTCAAGTCCAAACTCTGCTGCAGATAAAGGGGTAAATTAAATTTTTCAGCTAAACTCAGGCTTGGTTCTAAATACTTGGTAATGCTGCCCTCTGAAACAGTGAATATTATTCTCCCCCCGCATTTCAGGCAGTTTCCAATTAAAGGGGGTCTTCTGTATTTTGTATTGCAATTGCTGCATCTGAATTCCTGCTGTGAAAACTTTCTCAGATTTCCTCTTATGTCTCTTATGAAGTGTCTTGCAACAATCAATCTTGCTACATCATCTTCATCGACAGCTCTTATTTTTCTGGCTATTTCCATTTGACCCAAAACTTTTTCCTGCATCGTGGGTAATTTTTTATAACTGCTGTAAGTAACCCCTTGATTAATATCTGAGGTTGGGTGTGTAAAAAAGTGATCATAACTTTCATTTTCCTTTCCTAATCTATTTCCTACAGTTTCCATCTTAAAATCCCATGGATAAGTATATTTCTCGCACGCTTCATAAAATTCAAGAGGATACTCTTTTACAATATCCATATTATATACCATATCATCGACTTCTGTTGGAATTATTATTGGAGTCAAAACCAAAGGAGTATCCTGTCTTGCTCCTCGATGAGATGGCAAATATTTTCTTGAAAAATTAAGCAAAGTATCCATCAACAGCATAACTGCAACTTCATCACCATCACAGTCTCTTCTTACAGCACAATGAACAAAAGGGTGGGCATAAAATCCCTGCGTCTTTGAAAAACCCAGGATTCTGCAAACAGTACCTGCAGAAATGTGTGGTGCCAAGGCAACAACAAAATGCCCTACCAAATCATTTTTGTTTGATAAATTATAATATTTATCCAATCCATAAAATTTTTCCAATAAAGAGTCAATAAAATTTGCTGTTCTATAAAAAATTTTATCAGCACCTTCCTGATCAGAACCCTCACAGCTAGGAAGGATGACATCCTGTGGTTTGATTTCAATAACTTGATTTTCATCAGTTAATTCATTGTCTTCAATGTCTTTTTCATATCCCATTTCTTTTAATTTCTCAATCGAAGTTCCTATTTCTTTTGGCTTGAATGCAGTAATTGGTAATTCCGTCATATCATATCTTATAGTTCCATCTTTGTTTACATGAATTTCATTAAAAGCCCTTAAGATTCCTTTAATTAAATTCTCAGGGGTATGGTCTTCATTGCTTGTTCCTCTAACACCCTTAATTAATTCCGGATAATTTTTTGTTCCTAAAAAAGACAATGCATAATCAAAATATTCCTTGACATTTAATTTAATGTTTTCATAAGAAATTCCCTTTTCATCATCGGTATAAACCCCATTTTTTAGATATAACCTCTTAGCTTTTTCTTTGCAGTTATTACAATAAGGATAAACACTTTTAATATTGCATTTTTCACATTTGTATATTGGAAATTGCGCATTTATGTGTCCTCTTTCCATGGAAGCATTAAAACTTCTCATCTTTCCACCTTCTTCCCCAACGGGAAATAAAACGTGGGGGCTCCCAGTCATTTTTCTCATTTTCCCCTTTTCAGGCCTACCCATTCTTGCACCTATGAAAATTCCATTCTTGTCTTTAATTTTTATTTTTAAATTGCTGTTAATAATTTCAAGAACATCATCTTTATTTATCTTAAAATCAAGATAATTAAGACAGTATATCAAGGCTCTTGCATAATCATCCTCTATAATTATATGGTTTCCGTCGATAATTTTATGCGAAACTCCTAGTAATTCCAAAACCCTTTTTGTATCTTTCTCTTTTATATCCTTATTAATATCATAACTGAAAGGAAGAATAATCTTGTTTTCTTTCACAGAACCTTTTTCAAACCATTCTAACAAATTCTTCAGCATTTCCCTATCAATGCTTTTCCAGTGAAATGTAAATTTTGGATGAAGAGGAATGTTTAATTTTTCAGAAATAATCTTTGCATCATCAAAATCAATTTTATAATTAAAATCTTTTAATAAATTATTATAAATGTCCTCGTTCAATTTAGTTTTATTATTAAAATCTTTTGAATCCTTGGTTTTATTCCTTAATTCTTTTATCCACCACTCCTCACAATATCCTGCGGGGATTAAAACATGGCCTCTGCTTAGAAAATCACCATAAGGAACCAGCACATCACCAATATAAATTATCTCATCTATATCTTTTGCACATTTTCTTGCTTCTGAATAATTATCTAAATACAAAACATTTCCATTATTCAATTTTACAATTGGACCTTCAATGCTGTCACAGGAGCTAACTACTGTTGCTTTGCCTGGTCTTTCCCATTTAAATTGTGTTCCTATAGCAATATAATCATTCAAAACAGCCATAGTTGCTGGATGAATTGCAACTCCACTCAACCCGCTATTTCTTGTTCTTCCATATCTTAGTCTGAAAGCACCATTTCTTAAAGGATGACCTAAAACAGGTCTTCCTGCAACAATATCAGATACATAAACATAATCGGGTTTTATCTTTTCATCGCTCTTGGTTTCTTTCTTTTTTTCTCTTGCTCTTATGCTTGTCTGCAAATCAACAAAATCTTTGATAAAAGTCCAGTGATTCATGTTGAAATCTTTATGCCATTTGGAAAAAACACCCCAGAATTTTTTTGCTTTCTGTGTCAACCCTTCTCCAAATACAAGACATACTCCTCCCCTTAATTTGTTTGCAGTAATCCTATCCAAATCTTTGTAATTGGAGACATCAAACTTTTCACTTGGATCTCCATCTATCTGAACAGGTAATTTTTCAACCATAAAAGCTAATTCTTCCTCGCTGGGCATATATTGCAAATTAGTGATTTTTTCATGAAAATCCATTAATTCAACAACAACTCTTTTAATTTCAGTTTCTGTTGGGTCATAAGGGGCATATCCTAGCTCATGTCTTACATAATCGGCAAGCGCAACAAAAGAGCATGTTGCTGTTGTTCCTGCACTTCTTATTGGGCCAGAAAAATACAAGCAAAAATATTCCTTGCCATCTCTTGTTTTCTTTAATTCTAATTTAGTAAAACCTTCTAATGGGCTTGCAACAACACCATTTGTCAAATAAGCCAGACCAATTCTTAATCCAACTTCCATTGCCTCTTTCTTGTCTTTAAATTTACAGAATTTCTCTTCAGCAACTTCTTTGGAAACAATAAATGCAACTCTCCAATCAACACCATATTGTTTTTCCAGTTCATTTATTCTTCTTACAATACCAACACCCTTGACTTGTGGTGCAACTGAGGTTATTAATCCCTCTACCCTCTCCGCCATATTTTTTGTCAACGGGGTTTCTATTGTATCAACAGGATCAAAACCTTTTGCTCTTGCTTTTCCAGCTATTTCATAAGCTTCATTCACTTTTCTTTCTATATATTCATGATATTTTTTCATTCTTCTTTAAAATTAAAAATTTTAACCTCTCTTGATTTCATATTTACAACAACAACTTTGCTTGGTTCCGGAACAATTCCTCTTTTCTCCTGATCTTCTGTTTGCTCTGTCCAGCATCCTCCACCAATTAAGGTAACTCCTCTGTAATTCAAGGCTGTAACTTTATGTATATGTCCAGAAAGATAAAAATCAGGAATTTTATCTATAACCAAAGTATCTTCTTCACCAGGAATATACTGGACTGAATTATGTGTTGGTGCCAGATGTCTTGCTTGTAGTGAATGTTTCATGATTAAATCTGCTCTGTCAAGTCTTCCTTTTATTCTCACACTTTCAACATTGTCTGCCAAATAAGGATAGCTTGAACCATGATATAACAAAATATTAAACCCCTCAAAATCTTTTGATGAAAAAATATTAACCATGGATGGGTTTGTCAAAATTGTTGTATTTCCTAATTCATATATTGATTTTGCATAAACAGGATGTAATTTTGGTTGTGGCTCTGCTAATCTTAAAGAATCGTGGTTTCCCCCAATAATAACTATTTGTATATCTTTTCTTATCTTAATTAAATATTCACTCAAAACATCATACTGTTTTTTAATATCCTTGAATAACAAATCATCTTCCTGTGCAGGATAAATACCAACCCCCTCTATTAAATCTCCACCCAAGAATAAAAATTTAATCTTGGATGCAATTTGCCTTTGATTTTCATCACCATAATTTCCATTTAACCAGTCAATGAAATTAAGAAAATCTTTTTCCAAAAACATTTTGCTACCAACATGAATGTCTGAGGTGAAAACACAATAAAATTCTTCATCTATTCTCTTCAGTTCATTATTCATTGGAATGTCCGGCAATAAAAGGGTATTTGCAAAGATTATATTGTCAGAATAGGTTCCAGTCAGACCAATAACTTCATCAAGCATTAAATCCTGGCTGAATTCAAACATTTCTTTGTTGTTTTTTCCAACAATGCATGTAATTTTTCCTGTTAAGTCTTCAAGCTCAAAGAATATATTTCCATTTTTTGTTGTTCTTTTATCAGATATTAAACCAATGATTGAAACTCTGCTTCCATTATTTTTATTGGATACTCTGTTAATTGATATGCAATCTTTTAGTTCTAGTCTGTTTATCAGAATATTTTTTAAAGAGTTATATCTTGACTTGAAATGCTTAACAAAATCCTGAACATTTCTTTTTTTTATGTCTTCTTCATAATTTTTAATAACAATTATGGTTGGTTCAATAGCATCATTATCAAAATTAAATTCCTGTGGCTTGGAGATTTTCTCAACTATCTTATCTATTTTAACTTTGTTTTCTTCGTTTAAATTATAATTTAAAATATCCAAAAAAGTATTGTAATTTTTAGAATCATTGCTTTTCTCGTAATAAACTTTTGATTTGTCAAATTCCTTCCAGCTTATGTCTGTGGAAAAATCATTTGATTTCTTTAATATATTGTAAATATTTTTGTCTATAACCAATGGTTTTTCCTTAACTTTATCCAATTTGTTGAAAATCAATTCTGAATCCAAATCTTTTTCTTTCAATAGGCCTGGACTAACCAAATAACCCCTATTGATTAAGTCATTAACAAAATTCATAACCCTAAACCCTCCTTCAAAGCTTGTTTTATTTTAACTAAGTTTGAAGAAGGAATAAGAACTTGAATTTCTCTTGTTCTTCCATATCTACCTTTTGAAACAACTTTTGCATTAATAATACCAAGCATATCAAGTTCTGCGATTATATCAGAAACTCTTCTCTGTGTCAGAGGTTTTAATCCAACTCTTTTGCATAAATCAAGATAGTATTCATAGATTTCACCGGTAAATATTTTCTTTCCTTTATCATTGAATTCTAATATTGAATAAGTTGTTAATTGTTGTTGTTTTGGTTGTGTTTTGATAATATCAAGAACCCTGTCTCTCTCAATTTTATTTTCTGCATCATCAATATATTTTATGCTCACTTTTAATTGATTATCCCTCTCTGCCAATTCACCTGCCACCCTCAATAATTCAAGTGCCCTTCTTGCATCTCCATGCTCCCTTGCAGCATATGCGGCGCATTTTTCTATAACTCCTTCTTCAACAACACCTTCCCTGAATGAAAGTTTTGCTCTGTCCCTTAAAATATCCTGAAGTTGTATTGCATTATAGGGGGGGAATACTAATTCCTCTTCAGATAAAGATGATTTTACCCTGGGATCTAAATTTTCTGTGAAATTCAAATCATTGCTTATACCTATAAAAGACATTTCACAATTTTTCAGTTCAGCATTTAATCTTGTCAAATTATACAATATTCCATCACCTGTTTTTTTAACCAGTTGATCAATCTCATCCAAGATTATGATAAGCAATTGGTTTTTGCTTTCAATGGTATTTATAAAAATTTTATAAACCTCCTCTGTTGGTAAACCGGTAGAAGGAACATCAGCCCCAAAACCCCTTGCAAGTTCCGCAATTAATCTATATTCTGTATCAGAAACTTTTTTCATCTTGCAATTAAGGTAAAAAATATTGACATCCAATTTATTTTTCTTGCATGTGTTATATATTTCATCAACAACATACCGGCTTACGCATGTTTTGCCTGATCCCGTCTTTCCATAAATGAAAACGTTTGATGGTTTGTCTTTTCTTAATGAGGGGGCCAGCACTTTTGCAAGCTGTTTTATTTGTTCATCCCTATGTGGAATATTTTCTGGAGTATAACTGCTCTGCAAAATCTTTTTATTAACAAACAAAGGTTCCTTACTAAGATACTCTTCAAAAAATTTAGAAAGTTTATCACCCATTTACCTAAACAAACATAACTATTATATAAATATTATTACCCTTACACCTATATTTCTATTGCAACTATAAAATAAAAAAGCAACCCTAAGATTTCAAATAGAACTCGAAAGTGGTAATATATAATTTCTTATATATATTAAAATATAATAATTATAAATATATAATATATATTAGAAAAATTTATATAATAAAATAAAAATAAAAAAATAAATTCTTCAAAATTTTGATAATACAAGCCTTATATCATTAAATTATATTATTTTAATTATCTTATAGTAAAAATTAAACCAGCAAAAAATTATATTTTAGTTGGAAACAACCATAAAACCATTAAATTTTAAGGAATTTGATTTTATGCGAAATTCCATAAGAAATTTATTCTTTTAATAATTTCCATAAGAAATGAAGGTGAGAGGGTAAGACAAAAATATCCTCTTTTTATATAATTATTTGATATTCATTCATGGAATACAACCATTCCATTATAATAACATTTATAAATAAGTTATAATTATTAATTGAACTATGGCAGAAGAAAATAAGATGAATTCTAGGAGATTACTAGGTAAAGTTGTTGTTTCAAAATCAGGAAAAAGATTTGGAGAAGTTGGTGATATAGATTTTGAAATAAGAACTGGCGAATTAATTTCTATAATCTTAAAAAACCCAACAGGTTATGCTGAAGGTCTGGAATTAGAGAAAAATAAGAACAACCAGATATTAATACCTTTTTCTTCAGTGGTTGCTACTGGTGATTTTGTTGTTGTTGCAGAAGAAGATATAATCTAAACTTTTTTAAATATATATAATTATTCTTTATCTATAAAAAATGGAAGAATTAAAATTCAAGACAACCAAAGAAATAAAAATTTCCAATTTAATCATAGATCAGATTATAGGGCAAAAACAAGCCCTTAAAATTTTGAAAAAAGTAGCTAATCAAAGAAGAAATTTATTGTTGATTGGAGATCCTGGAACAGGGAAATCTTTGATAGGGCAGGCACTGGCAGAATTGCTTCCAAAAGAAAAGTTGCAGGATATTCTTGCATTTAAAAATATATCAGATGAAAATGTTCCAATAATAAAAATATACCCAAAGGGAAAGGGCAAAGAGATAATAAATAAATACAGGATTCAATCAATGTCTTCAGTGAGGTGGCAGTCTGTTTTATTTTTTGTTTTGGCTATTTTTGCAGTCATGTCTCCTTGGTGGATCAGAAAAGAATATGGGGATATAATGGCAGCAGCTTCGCTGGTAAGTTCAATGGTTTTCTTGATTGGATTGGCATTATTCATGAATCTGAATAGGAGAATGGGTGCTAATAATAAAGAAGGCATTCCAAAACTTTTGATTGATAATTCAAAATCGAAGAAAGCGCCATTCATTGATGGTTCAGGTGCCCATTCAGGAGCATTGTTCGGAGATGTATTGCATGATCCTTTACAGTCTGGAGGATTGGGAACTCCACCACATGAGAGATTAATACCTGGAATGGTTCACAGAGCAAACAAAGGTGTTTTATTCATTGATGAAATTGCAAACCTAAAGCCACAGTCACAGCAGGATTTATTGACAGCATTGCAGGAAAAGAAACACCCGATAACGGGGCAAAGTGAGAGATCGTCTGGTGCTATGACAAGATCAGAGCCAGTACCTGCAGATTTTATTCTTATTGCATCAGGAAATCCTGAAACAATAAAACATATGCACCCTGCTTTAAGATCAAGAATAAGGGGTTATGGTTATGAAGTTTACATGGATTCCGATATTGATGATAATAAGGAAAACAGATTGGCATTGGCAAAATTTGTAGCTCAGGAAGTTGTTAAGGATGGGAAAATTCCGCATTTTACAAGAGAGGCAGTTATTGAAATAATAAACGAAGCAAAAAAAAGATCAGGAAGAGCAGGAAAATTAACAATGAGATTGAGAGAGCTTGGTGGTTTGATAAGGGCAGCAGGGGATGTTGCATTGGAAGAAAAATTCAAGTATGTATTGCCAAAGCATATTCACAAGGCAAAGCAATTATCAAGGACTTTAGAGCAGCAGATGGCTGACAAGTATATAGAATACAAAAAAGAATATCAGGTAATTACAACAAAAGGAAAATTAATAGGAAAAGTTAATGGATTGGCTGTTCTTGGCTCAGATAATTATTATTCAGGAATTGTCCTTCCGATAGAATCAGAAGTTACTTATGGTGGCAAAAAAGCAGAATTCATAGCTACAGGCCAGCTAGGCAAGATTGCAAGAGAAGCAGTGAAAAATGTCTCAGCAACAATTATGAAATATTTTGGAGAGGATATTAAAGAAAAATATGATATCTTTGTTCAGTTTATTCAGACGCAGGAGGGTGTTGAGGGAGATTCAGCATCCATAGCAGTTGCAACAGCAATCATTTCTGCTTTGAAAAAAATTCCGATAAAACAAGATTATGCTATGACAGGATCATTATCTGTTAGGGGGGAAGTCTTGCCTGTTGGAGGAGTAACATCAAAAGTTGAAGCTGCAATAGAAGCAGGAATAAAAACAGTGATAATTCCAAAGGCAAATGAAAAAGATTTGCTTTTATCCAAAGAAAATAGAAATAAAATAAAAATAATCCCTGTAGATAGGATAGAGGAAGTATTGCATAATGCTCTTGATTGGTCTAAACATAAAGAATTATTGAAAAAATTAAAATAAATTGCTATACCGCGTAATTATTATATATAACAAATTCTTTGCATTTATATGGTTAAGCTTTCTTCAAGAACAACTGATTTGTTAAAGGATGATATTATTTCTGTAATATATGAAAATCAGTTAAATCCTTTGTTGACTATAGAAATAGCAAATGAATTGAGAAGAGACAAGGAATTCACAAAAAAATTATTATTTGAATTAAAGGAAAAAGGAATATTGGATGAAATCAAAAAGAATAATAAAGGAAAAGGATACATAAAAAGAAGCAGATGGATTATAAAACAGGAAATATTAAACACCTTCAAAAATGAAATTTAAAGAAAAATTAAAAAAAGAAATTAAAAAACAGATTAAACAGGATGTTTTTTTGAGAGACACACCCTCTCCGGAATTTGGAGATTATGCTTTATTCTTAAAGAATCCAGATAAAAAAATAAAATCAATTTTGATAGAAAGAACAGAAGTAAAAGGAAACTATCTTAATATATTTATAAACAAGAAAAAATTCATTGAGGAGACATTAAAGGAAATTAATTTAGATTATGGTAAATCAAATCTAGGAAAAAATAAAACAATTGTAATAGATTTCTCAGCACCAAATATAGCAAAACCCTTTAGTGTAGGTCATTTAAGAAGTACTGTTATTGGTAATTCCTTACATAAGCTCTATTCAGAACTGGGGTATAAGGTTATTGGAGTGAATCATTTAGGAGATTGGGGTACTCAATTTGGTAAATTAATTGTGGCTTACAAAAGGTGGGGAAACGAGAAGAAACTTGAGGAGGATCCAATAAAGTATTTATTGAGTTTGTATGTAAAATTTCATGCTGAAACCGAGAAAGATAAATTATTGGAGGATGAAGCAAGAAATGAGTTCAGAAAGCTTGAGAAGGGGGATAAGGAATCAGTAAGATTATGGAAGAAATTCAAGGATTTAAGCCTGGAAGAGTTTGAGAATATATATTCCTTGATGAAGATTAAATTTGATTCTTATAATGGAGAAGCTTTCTATAAAGACATGCTTGATGATGTTATAAATAAGATCAAACAAAAGACAAAAACAGAATCTTCTGATGGTGCATTGATTGTTAACTTAAAGCAATATGATATGCCTCCTTTAATCATTAAAAAATCAAATGAATCAACATCATACCATACAAGGGATATAGCGGCAGCATTGTATCGTTTGAAAAATTACAAGCCAGAAAGGATAATCTATGTTGTGGGTTCAGAGCAAAAACTTCATTTCAGGCAGCTCTTTAAGACTCTCGAGTTAATGGGAGAAGATTCAAAGAAATTTGTTCATGTAGATTTTGGTTTATTCAGATTTCCAGAAGGAAAAATGTCCACAAGAAAGGGAAGGGTTGTGTTCCTTGAAGATGTTTTAGACAAAGCCATAACCACAATTGAAAAGATAATCACAAAAAAGAACCCCAACATTGGGAACAGAAAGGAAGTTGCGCAAATGGTTGGTATAGGGGCAATAATTTTTGGTGATTTGAGCAATAACAGAGTGAATAATATAAACTTTGATTGGGACAGGATGCTTTCTTTTGAAGGAGAGACAGGGCCATATATTCAGTACACTCATGCAAGGATATATTCCATATTGAAAAAATCAAAATTAAGCGCAAAAATTGATTATAATAAATTCAACGATGAAGAGTTTCAGTTAATAAAAAAAATGTCAGAATTCCCTGAAGTAATCAAAGATTCTGCAATTAAATACAAGCCAAACCTATTATGTAATTATCTAATCCAACTATCCCAATTATTTAATACATACTACACAAAATATGAGATAAAATTATCAAAGGAAAGATTATATTTGGCATCAAAGATTAAGCAGATTCTTTCAACAGGGCTTAATTTATTGGGTATAGAATCTCCAAATGCCATGTAGAAACCTTTAAATAAATTCTTATAGTATTTGAATTAAAATTCACAGGAGATGATAAAATGGGAATTGTAAGTTTTGTTTTTGATAAAATTTCTGCAGAAAAAACAGGAAAAATAAAGGAAAAGGTGGACATAAGTCATAATTTCAATATAAAACATGTTGAAAAAACAGAGATAAACATACAGGGAAATAAACCAGCATTGAAATTATCCTTTGATTTTACAGTAAATTATGAACCAAACATAGGAAACATAAAGATGAATGGCAATTTAACTTACATGGATAAACCAGAGGAATTAAAAAAATTAGAGGATCAATGGAAAAAGGAAAAGAAACTGCCTGTTGGTGTGACAAGCTTGGTGGCAAATACAATATTAACAAAGGCTAATATCAAGGCATTGATGTTATCTCAGGAAGTAAACTTGCCTCCGCAAATACATCTTCCTAAAGTAACTCCAAGAGAAGAAGACTCTAAAATAACACAAAAAGAAACAGAGGACAAAGGAGATTATATAGGATAGTCAAAAGAATTCTTTTAATTTTTTTTCTTCAATTAATCTTTTTTCAGCTTCAGACCAGGTGCAACCGACTTTTTTCATTATAGAAATTATTTGAAGTTCTTTACTCATAAAACCAAAAATATATTTTTCTTTATATATATTATTAACCTTAAATATGATTTTTTTAAAATAAATAAAAAATCAAAATTAATCTTATAAGCATAATCATTTTTTAATGATTATTATTTCTTGTAATTCTTAATGCCTTCATATACTAATTTTTTATCTTCCTGTGATAACTTCCCTTTTCTGAACAGCACAACACCGCCAATTATTAATATCACTCCTAATATGAATTGTAAAATGTTTAGCCCATCTTCTCCCCTATAGATATTAAAAAAGGCGCTTATAATTACAATCAACCCAAGGGTCATTGATGAATAAGCACTTAAGTATAATTTATCCGGATGTAATGTTGCAACTACTAAAATAAATAATGTAAGAATTATGAATGCAATTTGTTGTATCTCATTGCCTTGAACACCCTCTCTGCCAATAATGGCATTGCTTATGCTTCCCCCCTGCATAATTGCTAAGACTATGACAGAAAAGAATATGATCAGGAAACCAATATTTGTTTTAATATGCAATCCCAACGCAATCACCTCTGAAAATTGTTATATTTTCTAATATATATTACTTTTGCTTTTAATAATAATAAGATTTAAATATTTTTACAATTTATCACAACATCCTAATAACATCCTAATAATATAATAACAATGAAAGAAGAATATAATGAAAACAAGGTAAGAATAGCTTTTTCTAATGTAAAAGAGGATATTATAAATCTAAAAAAGGAAATAGAGCTTATTAAATTGGAATTATTTAAAATAAAGGAAGAAATGGGCTATAAAGAAGATAATTCCAAAGGAAATAAAGGGGTCCTAATAACATCCTTACAACATCCTAATAACATCCTAATAACATCCAAACACGATAATATAGAAAAATTAGATAAAAATCTGAAGGATTTGGGCCAGGGAATAAAAGATCTTATACTCTCTCTAACAGACAAGGAATTTTTGGTATTTACTTTAATTTATCAGTTAGAAGAGGAGTTAAAAAGACCCCTAACTTATGAGGAAATAAGCTCAAAATTGAAGATGTCTGAGAATCATGTCAGGGTATGCATTCATGATCTAATCTCAAAAAAAATACCAATTATTAAAGAGAAAACAGGCTTAAAGATATACCTATCGATAAAAAAAGAGTTCAAATCTCTCAAAATTGGGGCAAAAATAATAGATTTTAGAAGATCTCTTACTGATCAAACCAGCCTCTCAGATAATTTTAATCTATAGAACTCTCATTTCTTGCTTTTTAGTCTCATTTTAGCCTTTTTATCTATGTAAAATACTTTTCTTCCTCTATCTATATCTCTCATTTCATTGATATCAAACACCTTTTTTATATCATTCACATGTCTTCTTACTGTTACTATGCTCAATTTAAGTTCATTTGCTATAGTCTCATAATCTAGAGGAATATTTGCACTATCAAATAGCCTCAAAACCTTCTTTTGCGAAGGTGTTAGCTTATTTTTCAATGATTTAGTGCTTTGAACGTTCATGAACGATTGATTTGAACGTTCAAACGATTGAACGCGTTCAATCGCACTTGAACGCTCTCTGTTAGAATGATGCTCCTCTACATGATTTTCAAACAATTCTCTTAATTTTTTCATCTCCTCTATTATCTTATTAAATGAATTATCATTTTTTTCATGTCTATCTTTAAAATGTATAACCCACGACGATAAATTATTCATATCTTTTTTAATATTTGAGAAAGATTTATCCATTATTCCATGAATATTTTTAATTTCATGATCTCTTTTTCTTCTAAGGAATCCAAAAACCATATAAAAATAAACAATTCTGATGTTTATTAAATTTTCTTTTATAATAAAATATTTAAATGATGAAGTATTATATAATTAAAACAAAAAAGAGGGATAAAAATGGAAAAATTTTGTAAATCTTGTGGAATGCCCATGGATAACCCAGAAGACTTTGCTAATAATAATCAGGATAGCCATTACTGTTATTACTGCGGTGAAAAGGAGGCTTATTCTAAGGAAGAAATATACGAAAAAAACATGGAAAAGGAAGAATATTATAAGAAGAAAGCAAAGAAAAAAAAACTAAAAAAATAAATTAAAACCTTTAATCATTGATAATTGATTATTTTAATTTCTATCAAGTGGTTACAATAGGAAGTTTTATAAATAAAAATTTCAAATAAATACTATGACAAAAATACCTTTATACAATCCTGGAAAAGATGTAGCTTATTCTCTTATTAATGATATTTCTGAAAAAATTGGAAGGATAACTACCCATCCAGAATATTCACAAAGATTAAGAAAAAATATTGAAACCTCTCTCATAGTTGATGCAAACTCCCACTCTTTTACCATGGAAATTCAAAACATAGATAATGATGGTTTTAAAGAGGAAAACTTTAATGATTTAACAAATGCATGGTATTGGGGAACTAAGAATTATAATGGACAGTTTTCTCATGAATTTTTAATGGAATTAGCAGGAAAAATAGAACCTCCATTACATTATAAACAAACTATATTAACTGAAGGTCTAACTTATAGAAGGGACAACGTTAGAGTTACTGGAGAAAGTGCTGTTATGCCTGTTAAAGGTCTTAAAGTTAATGAAGAAATGGTATCTTTGATAAGTTTACTGAATGAAAAATCAAATCCTTTAGAAAGAGCGATATTTGGGCATTTACATCTGGCAAGAATTCACCCTTTTTTTGATGGTAATGGAAGAACTTCAAGAATGATACAGAATTTAATTTTAGATTACAATGGTTATCCAGTAATTAAAATTGAATATGGAGAAAGAACATTTTATCAAAGACTTTTAAGGGGGGCTTTGAGAGATTTTAATGACAGAGAGACAGAACAAAACTATGGTGGGGGCAATATAAAAACATTTTTTGAGTATTTAGCCACAATAGAAAATATCACATTAGACAATGTAGAAAAAGAGCTAAAAAAATCAAGACACTATAGAATTTCTTTTAAAGGAATAAAAGATAAATCCCAACTTTTTACAATTGAACATACTTTAAGGAATAATGTAAAATCTAAGCTTCCAAATTCAGGAATAATGGTAAAATTAGACCAAAATAAAAGGACAATAAAAGTTAAAGGAGATATAAGTAAAAAACAATTAGAATGCGGCCTAAAGAGTGTTAATAACGGAATAAAATGGGAAGTAATTCCATTAACAGATTAAAACTTTTAATCATATCCAAAATATTAAATACCTAAAAATTTTCTTAAA
>JAGVZC010000018.1 GCA_018302885.1 Candidatus Woesearchaeota archaeon | reverse complement strand
GAACAATTTATTTGTGCATGCATCTCCTTCATCAAGGCAATCAATGCAAATATCCCCTAAATTAGGACCTCCATTTTCACAGCTTAATCCAGCACAGCATACTTCAACCTCACATGATTCATATAATGTTTGACATTCTTCCTGACACCCTTCATCTACACTCCCATTGCAATCATCATCTTTGTTATTTCCGCATATCTCTTGTGTATTTGCATCCCAGATGTAACTGCATGAATTCCATAATAATTCTGGTGCATCCTCAGCAAATAACCTGTTATAGCCATATGTATTAATGACATACTCAACTCCAAGGTATTCTTCAGTAGCAGCTGCACATCTTCCTACATTTGGATATCCCTGACAATGCCTTGTATCCCCTATAGAGTATCCCTTGCATGAGGGATATAATCCATCAAAATAAGTTCCGCATTTGTCACATGGATTTAAGTTTGATATATAATCTTTATCTTGTGGATAATAATATATATTATAATCAAAATCATCAAAACCTTCATCAACATAATTTCTGAAAATCCCGCCATTTTGTCTGAGTGCATCCTGTAAAGTTACCTCATTTTTACAGAGATCAGCATCTCCTATGTAATCATTGATTATATCCTGACAGGTGATTTCAAATGGTCCTCCGCCAAGAAGAGTATAACTCATACCATACGATCCATCACACTGAGAACTTTGAAAATCACCTAATGAAGAAACAAAAGTAGCATTAATCAATAACAGGATAATAAATAGTATCACGCCTCTTTTCATATATTATCTAAAATTTATTTACTATAAAAACCTTATGTTTCCTAAATTTAAGAAGATAGATTTAATTTGTATTTTGTAAATATAATAGCAGTGAAGTAAGAGCAAAGCCACCATTAATAGTTTTTTCTTTTATCATTGATTCAATTTCTTCTTTATTGCACCATTTTGATTCTTTTATTTCATTTTTATCAAAATTTTGTATTTTCTTATCTGCTTTGCAATGAACTATATGATACACCTTGTTTGAAATGCCATTCATCGGATAATAGGTATAAATCTGTTTATGGTTATCTGTTTTATAACCAGTTTCTTCAAGTGCTTCACGTTCTGCAGCTTTTATGACAGATTCCCCTTTATCAATCCCCCCAGCAGGTATTTCCCATTCAATTGTATTTGTAGCATAACGATATACATTAACTAAAAGTATCTGATTTGAGGAATTTTCAATTAGAATAGCCACAGCTTCTTTCTCAAAATCAAGAAGATGGTGCTTATCAATTATTCTTCCATCAGGAAATTGAACTTTGTCTACATAAAGGTTTACCCATGGGTTTTCATAAATTACACTTCTGGATAATCTTTTTGGTTTCATATATTTATCCAAGGCATACAATATAAAAAGTTATTCCTTCCTAATTTTATTGTCTGCATTTTAGCCGGTAAATAATTCTTCCAAATGGTAAGAAAAATTATCAAACATAAAATTTTACTTAAAGAATGCAATAACCTATTATTTATAGATTATCACTCCACATATCACTTATTTTATAACCAACTTTATTTTTATTTAAAATGTCAATTAATTTTTGGACAGATTCTACAGGTAAAACAAAAAAACCAAAGCCAAGTCTTTTACCATGTAATTCTTTGATTAAACCTTTAGATTTATATTCCTTTTTTTTAATTTTTTGGGTGTACCCATAAAGTAACCTCCACAACTTCACTTTTTTATTTCTATCAAGTTTTCTTGAATCTATATTAAATAATGTGTATTGTTTTAGGTTTTCAGGTATATCTTTATATTTTCCATATAAAAGTATGCCATTAGAAATTATACTTCTTTTAATATTGCTCCATTTATCAAGATTTCCAATCTTTAAGCTGATATCATTTTTAATATCCAATAATTTATATTTCTCGCAGTCTTCGGATTTATAATATAAATCCAATAATTTCATAATTTTATTTTTGTTTTTCTCTTTTATGTCAATAAATAAGTCTATATCGCTTTCTTTATCAAAACTTCCTGTTGCAACAGAACCAAAGAGAATAATCTTGTTTATTTCATTACTTATTTCATATTTCAAAAGAAAGGATACAAAATTGCTTGCATAGGATATTAAATCAGATTTATTTATTCTCATTTCTAATTTTATTTATTTCCTCCTCAATTTTCTTAAATAGATTAATAGCTTCTTTTATTTTTTCAATTGATTTAGGGGAACTATACGACAAATCTTCAGAAAGAAGCTCCAGTTTTATAATATTATTAATAATTTTTTCTTTGTCTTTAAAATCTGGCAATTTTTTTAATACTTTTTTAGATTTAAACCAGCGATGATTTATCTGAAATCCTAAATTAATTTTGTTTGTTTCGTGTAAATAAGCAGAAAGCAAATCAATTATAGCTCTTGAAATATGCAATCCTATAATTCTTTGTGAATTTTTAAGTCCTTTTACTTTTAAAGCCCATTCAAATATGGTTTCTTTATGTTCATTAAATGATGTTAAATGATCTTCAATTTTCATATTAAATTTGTATGTTACCAAGTATATAAATCTTTCGTTACTTAGTCACATATTATTCCTAAAAATAGATTTATAACATAAGTAATTAATAATATCAAATGGTAAGAAGAATTACCAAACATAAAATTTTACTTAAAATTTAAATACTGTAATATTTATTCAATATCAATGAAAAGAGGTCAGTTTTGGTACAGTGATTTTGTAATTGGTTTTTCAATATTGGCAATTATTGGCTTGTTGTTTGTGAGTGCAATGGTTGATATAAGTTTAAGAAATCAGGACACAAGGGATATTTTTGGAGAGATAATTTCAATAAGCAACAATCTAAGAAGCTCTGGCTATCTTCCTTATGAATGGCAGGATGGAAATGGAAGGATAGGCTTGATTGACAGCAGCAGGGTTAATTTTACAAAGCTTACTCTGTTTCAGGATTTGGACTATACTAAAAAATCAAAGGTTCTATTGGGAACAACAAAGGATTTTGTTTTTTATTTTGAAAATAAGCAGGGAATGAGGCTTGTTGAATATGGAAACAATGGATTTTTTGGAGATCCAGCAATTAATGATATGAACAGCATAAAAGCAGACACGATTCTTAAGTTTACAAGGTTTGTATTCCTGAATGGCCAGATAGTGAAAATGGTTGTGGTGATGTGGGAATGAAAAAAGGTTTTTTCTTTTCATTGGATGGATTCATGGCAATAACCCTATTTATCCTTATTCTTGTTTCAATGTATTTGTTTTTCATAAATTCAAGGAGCCTTGACCAGCAGTATTACTTCTCAGAGGACTTGTTTGATGTTTTTTCCGATGTGAAGATAAGCGAGCTTGATTATTCAACATATGGAACCGTATTTGATTTTATAGTTGATAGGAAGATAAATGACACGGATCTGACAATATCAGAGCAGATAATAGATTTTGCCTTAGCAGAAAATAATGAGGATGCGGCAGCCTTCATACAGGACCTTACAAATGGCTTGTTTGACAACAGGTTTGGTGTTGCGTTTGAATTGCAGGATGAGATATATTCAACGGCATCAGAAAGGAATGCTTTGGTTGCAAGAAGAAGATTATTGTCCGGTTAAGATTATCCTTCAAATAATTCATCAAATGTGCAGTCATCAAGTCCGTATTTGTTTCTGTGGCTTGTCCTTAAATAGAAATTAGGATAATCAGATAGTTCTGTTATACGGCAGTTATTATCTTTGTCTTGCGTGAAGTATGAATGATCAGCATTTGTATACAAGTTTGGATTTGAATAAAATTTTGTATTTATGAATGAAGTTATTCCAAATTCCGAGGATGAAAAGTCACCGGTTAATCTCTGTAAAAATGATGGTGCTTCATCTGAACCAATATATGTTATGTTTATTATGTCGTATTCAAGTGCAGTTGTGTCCCACACATCATGCTCTGCCTCTGTTATTGAAACATTTGTTGATAATCCAATTATTCTCATCGGGTCTCTTACTTCATACAATGGAACTTTTCCCTTGACTTCCTTGTTTAAATACGAGAAAGATGTTTTCTGGTCATTTGATGATATATTGTAATCTATAATGATGGATGCAGTGAAGGTGAATGGCTCTTCATGATAAACTTTTATTGGATTTATGTCTCCATAGGTAAAATTTATTCCAGTCAATCCTGCCAGATTATCAACTTCCTCAAACAAAGCGCCAATAGTGTAATTAACACCGCCGTAATACATGTAATCCGAATCAATGACTAATCCGAGGCCTGCTCCACCTTCAACATACTGGCCCATTTTCATCAGTTCATCATATGTGTCATTCAGATTTTCAACATCAAGGTATATTCCATTATCTTCAATGTAATCATTTATTGATCTTGTAGCCTGAATTGCAGATAATTTGAGTGCAGTAGGAAGATATTTTTCGTTCAGCGTCTTTGTGAATGAATTCAGTGTTTCAACTTCAACGTTTGCTTTCTGAACTTCAACATTGGCCCGGTTGTTTGTCTGTATCAGAAAACTTATTAGGATAACAGATAATAATACTGTTGATATCAATGTAAAGACAACTGATTTTTTGTTCATAACCATACTTTAATTTTAGCTAATATTGTTTTGAAGATGTTTGATTTGAATGCAGAACATTCATCAACGCATGGTGCGTTTGGATTGGTTAATGTGAATTCAACTTCATCATTTACTGTATTCTCGCTGTCGGATATCTCAACAAAAAGTTTGTAATTGTTGTTGTCGCATATTGTTGAATCCCAGTCAAATTCAACTTCATCATCATTGTTTCTTGCTATCTGATAATTTGTATATGATTGTATCAAGTTGCAGTCCTGTCCCTGGCAGTTTATTGAGCATGTGTTTGTATTTGTTGGAAGATAGTCATCTTGGGTGTTGCTGTATTTGTATAAATAGAATTTTGCCTCTTTTATTGTCTCTGGGTCCTGTTCAAGGCCTTGTCCCGGAGGAATTAAATTGCTTTCAGCATCTATGTTTATGTTTACATCGCCTTCATTTTCTGAGCCTTGTGTTGGATTATTTATTCTAAGTAAAGGATATGTTTTTCCTGGAAGTGTTATTGATTGTGATATCTGAAATATATTGTCAACAACAGGGCCTATTTGAACTTCAACATAGAAAATCTTGCCTCCCTCTGCAGGGGAAATTACATACACATCATCAAACACGCACGTTTCTTCACCTTCATCACATTGTCTTGCTGCAAATGAACCAGGAGCACTAAATCCTTCACCTCTTCTGTATAATGCCCAATATTCATAATTTTGATTATCTTTGTAAATTACTGTAGGAATGTCAATTTGTGAATTGGGCAATACTGGATTTGGAGTTAGGAAAATTTCAGCTTCTGCACAAAAACCGCAGTCAGGATCACATGGATGGCATTTGTATCCTTCATAATTATTGTCCGGACAACTGCTCCAGTCCCCATAATGTTCAGGGCACACGCCATCAGCAGTTCTGCTGCATTCCTTTACATAGCCTCCATTGCAGAAAGCAGCCTGCTCGCATGCATTTATTGGAATCTGATCAAATAAATTTCCTATCATGACATCCTGATCATCACCGTGAACAACTGGCAGAATAATCAGTGCAAGTAAAATGATTATTAATTTTTTAAACATTTAAGCATACCTCTTTTGTTTCATCATTCATTATGTAATTACAGTGTGATTTTTCTTTTGTTCCTATTGCTTTTTTTAGGTAATGCTCGTCTTTGCATGCTGTATCGCCTTCGCAATTTTCAATATCATTTGAAATGACCATGTTAACAACCCTTGTACATTCAGCCTTGTCCTCATTGGAGATGATTCTCTTGCATATTTCAATGTCTTTTTCCCTTGTAGCCTCATTCTGTATTAATTTGTTGCATGATTTTATGCAGTCAGAATCACCGTTGCATTTAAACTGGCATGAGCCTTCTTTATATATGCTGTTCTCTTCATTATTCAATTCAGCAAACTCATCTACATCATTTACTTTTGGTGTGATGGAAACCATTGATAGAATTATTAAGATTGCAAACAAGAAAAGAATTCCAATAACTATTTTTATCGGAGTTTTTATCATAATCACCTCTTAATTTTGTTTGTTTTTTTGTTTATAAATTTAATCCTTTAATATGAAATCTTTCATTTTATCTTTTGCTTTTTCCTTGTTTTTTCTGTGCTCTTCTAAAAATTTGTTTATTTTTTCTATTAAAATATCCTTGATTTCAGAAGTCAGCAATTTCCCTGATTTGTAATCATCATATATCTTCTTTAATTTATTATCATCGGGTTCAAAGAACATTTTCAGATATTGGTAGCTTACATCTATGTCCGGATTCCCGCCTTTTTCCCTGTGCTCATTTATTGTTGCTCCTCCTCCTGAGAATGCATATTTCTTAATCTTGTTTTCAACTTCTTTTTTTGAATCGCTTAAGAATATGCTTCCTTCTTTTGAGGATGACATCTTTGGGTCTCCATACAATGAAGGGATGAATTTTGCGTGTAGTGCAGCAGGCTTTTCAAATCCAAAATCCTTATGCATTGCTATGTCTCTTGTTAGTCTTATGAAAGGATCCTGATCTATTCCGACAGGAACCACGCTAATGTGCTTTCCTTCATTAAACTGCGGGAATAATATGTGTGCAGCCTGCATTGCTGGATAAAAGCTCCAACCGACATTATTTTCATTCTTTAATCCAAATGCGGCTTTTGCAGTTGAGTAAGTTATTCTTTTTGCAATCCTCCCAGCATAGGAATATACTTTTGTGTAGATAAAATCCTCAAAGATGAATGTTTTTTTTGGTTTGAATCCAAGGGCAATCAAATCAAGAATATTGTCCCTGGAGTATTCTATTGCATCTTCAAAGCTTAAATTTTCTTTTACATAAAATTTTTCATCATCAGAAATAGGAATGTAAACGTTGCAGTTGAAATTATCCTGCAGGGATTTGGCGACTAAAAAAGGAACCAAATGGCCAAGATGCATTTTTTCTGAAGGGCCTCTTCCAGTTATTACTGAAACATTTTTTTTATTGTCATGGTTGTTAAGCCATTTGTCAAAATCCCTGTGGGAAAAATAAATGCCTCTCCTAAGCAATGGATGAGTATCTTTTAGTCTGCTTCTTATCTTTTCTGAGATTGGAGATACCCCAAATTCCTTGATTAATCTGTCATAATCAATATTGCCTTCAACTTCCCATGGAGTAACTTTCATGTTAAAAAAATTGGTTTATTTGTTTAAATAATTTGTTGTTTTAGAAATCTTTATATACAAACATTCTTTAATCTTGAATATGGCAGCAAATATCACCACCGCAGTGGATTCTTTGGTGAAATTAGTCAATGAAAAGGGGAGAATAAGCCTTGATGATGCTTCAAAAGAGTTGGGAATTCCAGGAAATATACTGAATGAGTGGGCATCATTTCTTGATCAGGAAAAAATAATTCATGTAGAATACAATTTCACAACGCCTTATTTGACTTCAAAAGAAAGAAATGATATAAAGAAAAATCTGGGACCTATGGTAGATTATGAAATGATTGAGAGAAAGATTGAAGTCATAGAAGCAAGGTTGATTAAGGAGCAGCCGGCAGATGAAAAAAAGATAAAGCAGAAAGAATACTTGCTGAAGGAAATAAAGAGATTGAAAGAGCTTACAAAAAAGAAAAAAATAACAAAAGAGGAGTTGGAGAAATTAATAAATTTTTATAATATATTTAGAGGATGATTAAAGATAAATATAATTATTATTCTGGAAACATACCTGTTAACGTAACTATAGAATCAAAGAAAGAGGAGTTTGTTTTGGTGTATGAAGTAAATATTTCCCAGATAAGCGCGAATACAGAACTGATTCTTGACAAGATAAGGGATGAACTTGTTGAAAAGGTAAAATTGGGTATTACAGACATAGTTGATCCAAAGAAGATGGATTTTGTAAAGGAGAAATTCAGGGAGACAATTGTTTATCTTATAGAAAAATACTTCCCTGATATAAGTAACGAGACAAAGGATTTTTTCACGACTTATTTGATGCACAAGTCATTTGGGCTTGGAAGAATAGAGATAATTCTTAATGATTCACATCTTGAGGAGATTGTTGTAAACAATGCAGATGAGCCAATATGGGTTTATCACCGTCAGTATGGGTGGCTCAAGACAAATGTAATCTTAAAAAATGAGGGATTGATAAAGCACTATTCAACCTTGATAGGCAGAAAAGTTGGAAGGTCAATTACTTCCTTAAGCCCTTTATTGGATGCCCATCTTGATACTGGAGATAGGGTTAACGCTACATTGTTTCCAATAACAACAAAAGGCAATACAATTACAATCAGAAAGTTTTCTGAAAAGCCAATTACAGTTACAGACATGTTGAAAAATAATACATTGTCATTAAGTGCTGCTGCCTTGATATGGACGGGAATACAATATGAAATGAGCACATTGATTTCTGGAGGTACGGCTTCTGGTAAATGCATAATGGGAGATTCTGAGATATTATTATCAGACAAAAGAATAAAAATAAGGAATTTGGTTGAAGAAGAATTAAAAAATAATAAAATAGAAAAGATTGATGATGGTTTCATATCAAATTCTAATAAAGAAATATTATCATTCAATCCAAAAACATTAAAAATAGAAAAAAAGAAAATAGAAAAAGTCTGGAAAAGAAAATCTCCGGAGTATTTGATAAAAGTAAAGACAAAGTCTGGAAGAAATATAACATGCACTCCAGAACATCCTTTCTTCATTTTGGATTCGGAAATAAAACAAGTCAGGGCGGATGAATTAAATAATAATTGTTCAATTGCTGTTCCAAGACATCTATCCTTTGATATAAAAAAATATGAGTTTAATCTGGAATCATTAAAACCTTACAAAATTCTTGAGGATAATGAAGAATATTCTACAATGAAATTATATAATAATAGTAATTCAATAAGGATACCAAAAAAACTTTCGGTGGAATTGTCTAGATTAATTGGATATATAATGGGAGATGGTCACATAACTAAAAATCTCTCGGGAATAAAATTCTTTGGTGAAGAAGATGAAATCTTGAATGATTATATGGATTGTATAAATAAGATATTTGGAATTAAATCTGAAATTAAAAAATATAAAAATAGGTGCAGGCAGATTGATATCAATTCAAAATTATTGGCAACATATTTCAATGAAGTTTTGGAGATTCCAAAAGGAAAGAAGTCTGATATTCTGAGAATCCCCGATTATATCTTATTTTCAGACAAGATTTATTTGAGAGAATTTATCAAGGCATTGTTTGAATGTGATTGCTATGTTGATAAAATACGTTCAAGTCTGGATTTAACAACAAAAAGCAAGGATTTAGCAAAGGATATAACTATTGCTTTGGAGATATTTGGAATAATCTCAAGAATTAGAAGAACATTCAAAAAAGCCGTGAATAGCAATCATAAAGGAGATTTTTATTATAATGTTGGTTTTGCAGGAAAAACTTTGTTTGATTTTAATAATGAAATTGGTTTGATTTCTAAAAGGAAATCTGAAAGGATAAATAATTCGATAAAATTGAAATTTAGCAGTAATGTAGATATGATTCCAAATATAAATAACCATATAAAATATTTAAAAGAAAACTTGAATTTGTATGAAAAGGATATCAAAGGGAATCTATCCAGAGAGGCCATTTCAAGATATATTTGTGATATAAGAACTCCTTCAAGGGATTCTTTATTAACAGTGGTCAATGCTATAGAAGAAAAAATTCCACAGTCTCTTGATGTTCTAGAAATTCCTGCAAGAATAAACTTCTTAAAAAATCTTTCAAACTCTGATATTTTATGGGATTCTATAATTTCAACAGAGAAAATAAAATCTGAGGAAAAGTGGGTGTATGACTTAACAGTTGAGGATAATCACACATTTATTGCAAACAATATAATAGCTCACAATACTTCCATTTTAGGCGTTGTGTCAAATTTCTTCCCGCCAAACCAGAGAATTATCTCGGTTGAGGACACCAGGGAATTGATGCTTTCAAAGCATTTGCATTGGGTGCCTATGGTTACAAGAGAGCCGAATGTGGAGGGAAAAGGAGAAATTTCAATGCTTGATTTGATAGTGAATTCATTAAGAATGAGACCTGACAGAATTGTAGTCGGAGAAATAAGAAAGAAGAGAGAGGCAGAAGTTCTTTTTGAGGCAATGCATACGGGGCACTCTGTTTGTGCAACACTTCACGCAAATAACAGCGAGGAAGTTATTACAAGGCTTACAAATCCGCCAATAGATATTTCCAAGACTTTGCTTCCGGCTATTTCAATGATAGTTATAATGTACAGAAACAGAAGGACAGGAATAAGAAGGGTTCTGGAAGTCAGTGAAATAACAAAAGATGCAATTCCGAATATTCTGATGCAGTATGATATGTCGCAGGACAGGATGCTTAATGCAAATCAGTCAGTTAAATTGCTTCCAGAACTGCAAACTCAGACTGGCTTGTCAATACAGGAGATTAATCAGGACTTAAAAGATAAGGTTGAAATCCTTAAATGGTTTGTTAAGAAGGATATAAATGATGTCAATGGAGTAGGAAAAGTTGTTGCTAATTATTACACAAACAAGGAAGCCTTGATGAACTTTATAAGAAAAGGTTAAACTTTTATATTCTTAAACTATAATTTTTAAATAAGAGGTGGTTTGATGTATAAATATATTGCTCAGAAATTTCCCAGTTTGAAACTTTATCTTGAGCAGGCGCATATTAAAAAAAAGCCCGAGGAATTTGTAAAAAGTGCATTTTTTATGACAGTCATGGTCACTGTTGCCCTTGGAGTTTCACTGGCTTTGTTCCTTTTAAAAGTTGAAAAGAGTTTATTATTATTGGCTTTGTTGATTCCTTTTGCATTAATTTTCTTTAATATAATCATAAATTCTCCAAAAGTCAAGGCAAAGAAATTAGTTACTGATGTTGATTCAGAAATTGTCTATGCAGGAAGATTTCTTTTGGTTGAGTTGAGTGCGGGTGTTCCATTGTTTGATGCTTTGGTTAATGTTTCTCAGGCATATCATGGAATAGGGGCGCATATAGAGGATATAATAAAAAGAGTTGAAGTTGGAAAGCCTCTTGACACTGCTATCAATGAAGTTATTGAAATAACACCGTCGCCAAATTTCAGGAAATTAATGTGGCAGATAATGAATTCGTTAAGGACCGGCGCTGATGTAAGTGTTGCTCTTGAATCCATGGTTGAGCAGATAACAAAAGAGCAGCTGATTGAAATGAAGACTTATGAGAAAAAGCTTAATCCAATGGTCATGTTTTATCTGATGATGGCAGTCATTTTGCCTTCACTGGGGATTACAATGCTTTCCTTGTTAAGTACATTTTTAGGCATTAATTTGGGTGTTGGGGCATTGATAGGTATTGCACTGTTTTTGGTGTTTATTCAGTTCATGTTCCTTAATATGATTAAAAGCTCAAGGCCGGGATTCGCAATATGAAAGTCATAGAAAGGTTATTTTTGCCTTTAAGTCTTATTAAAGAATTGGAAAGGCAGTTCAAAGTTTCCGGAATTAAGATTAAGCTGCCAACTTTGTTGATAAGGGCTCTTGTGATTGATTTTATTTTGAGTTTTCTTATACTTATAATATTCAGGGATTTGTTCCAGTATTACAAAGGCGTTAATATTTTCATATCTTTCGTAAGTTATTTCATCTTTGTATTCTTCATAATCTTCTTTGTATTTGCATTCTTGTTCTATGCATGGATGACTTACAGGAAAATTATGAGGAGAAATGAGGTTGAGGATGTTCTGCCTGATTATCTGGAATTGGTCTCTGCTAATGTTGGTGCAGGGATGACAATTGATCAGGCTTTGTTATATTCAGTAAGGGACAAGTTTGGAATACTTGCTGAGGAGATGGAAACTGTGGCAAAGAAGATAATGTCCGGGGGGGACTTGAATCAGGCAATTACTGAATTCACTGAGAAATATGATTCTAATACATTGAAGAAGTCATTCATCTTGTTATTGGAAAGCCTTGAATCAGGAGGAGAGGTTGCTTCATTGATTAGCAAGATAGCATGGGGTGTGAAGGAGAATCAGATAATGAAAAAGGAGATTGCAGGAAGTGTTACAATGTATACAATATTCATCGGATTTGCCTCATTGATTGCTGCACCATTGCTGTACTCCCTTGCTCACAGGATTATTATCATCATGTCAGGATTGACCGGAAAATTGGATTTGAGCTCTGCAGCGACAGTATCAACTAAATTGCCTATACAGAATCTTGGTCAGGGATTGAGCGCAACTGATTTCAAGATATTTGCTTACATCATGCTTTTCATGACAAGCCTTTTCTCGGCATTAATCATATCTACAGTAAAGAAAGGTTCAGCAAAGGAGGGGTTGAAGAATATTCCTGTTTATGTGATTGTAAGCATGGGATTATTTTTGTTGTTCTCTATTATTCTGACTAGCTTATTTTCTGGACTTCAGATTTAATCTATCTTCACTTTCTATTATTATTGGTCCTATATATCCGCAGTCTAAACAATTGTAAAATCCCGTGCTTCCTCCGGCGTGCAGTATTATATTTCTTGACCCGCATTTTGGGCATGCTTTTATCATCATTTTCTCAGTAAAAAATAACCTCCAGCTATTATCATCAGGAAACTGAATATTTGTCCTGTGGGAATTCCTAAAACATATGAAGTTGGCTCTTTTGAAAATTCAATCAGGAATCTTAAAATGCCATACATAAGGACAAACAGCCATGTCAATGTTCCTTTTTTTAAATTCTTGTTTCTCAGGAAGAACAAAACAAAAAATATTAACAGGTTTTTTAGTGCTTCATAAATCTGTGATGGATGTCTGTATTCTTCATAATTAGGAAATTTTACAGCCCACGAAACATTTGTTATTCTTCCAACTAGTTCTCCGTTTATGAAGTTGGCAATTCTCCCAACGAATAAGATTAATGCAGCAGGAATAACCAGAATGTCAGTTAAATCATAAAAATGAATTTTTTTCTTTCTTGCAAAAAAATAAGTCCATATTACAATTCCAGCTAATCCACCATGAAAGCTTAATCCGCCTTTCCATATCATTATCATCTGCAGTGGATTGCTGAAGTAATAGGAAGGCTGATAGAATAAAATCTCAAACAGCCTTGCTCCTAAAATGACAAAAATAATTGAATAAAATATGTAGTCATAAATTTCATCCTTTGTTAATCTTAACTTATCATTTTGTTTTAATAAAATAAAAAGGACAAGCAAAAATCCAATTACATAGACCATCCCATAATATCTTATCTCCAGCCCAAATATGCTAAGAATTGCAGGATTTATATTGTGTATGAACATTTTTCAGTAATCCAACTCCGATTAATATTAAACTGACAATTATTATATTTAAGATTAATCTTTTGAAGAAACTGATGAAAAATTCAATTGGGTATGTCTTTATCAGCAAAGTATCGCTGCTTAGCATCCAGTAATTGTTTGTAAATAGTGTTTCATGGAATTTAATGAATAATGCATTAAAGTTAATCAAAGATAAAATCAATGCAATTCCGATTGTTATCAATCCAGACATTAACAGAACATCAAATATCTTTTCCTTGTTAAATAATAATATTAATAAAATAAGAGAAGCTAAAATATAAACAGTAATCCTTAACAGATTAACAAGCAAGTTTACATCATACAAATGAATAAGCTCTCTTTCTGTATAATCAAACTTTAACTCTTTTCCATTAAAAAAATCAATTAAATTATGATGAACATCATTTTCATAGTTGTAGTTGAATATTAAAGCATTGATGTTGAATAATATTATAAAAATTGGAATTAGAAATAAAAGAAAATATTTTATCTTCATGATTTACATCCGGTCAATGAGGATAGTTTGTTAAGCCCCTGAATTCCGGCATATTTATTTCCTTTTATAACCCAGGTAGGATATCCTGTAATTCCTTCTTCTTTGCATTTGTCAGTTTTTGGATTGTATCCATATCTGTTGCATTCAATATAGATGTTTGTATCTATAAGCATCTGGTAGGAATCTCCAAGGAAACTCATCTGTTTTAATGTGTCTGAATTTGCATAATCCCCGTATAATTTAGCTCCAGACGATTTCAGGCAAATAACAAACTTGTCATATTCTCCATATTCTTTTTTTGGGATGACATTGAAATTGACTGCCAGTACAAAACCGATAATTATAATTATCACAGCAATTGAAATAACCAATATTTTTTTCATGTTTTTTTAAGAAGACAAGAATTTTTAAACTTTTTCAATAAGTTTATAAACAATAAAGGATGTTCTATTCTATATAAATTGGAGGTGATTATAAATGGGTGGTTTTAGTTGGTTTCATTTGGCATTGGGGGTTTTGATAATAATATTTACAGCTATGAGAAACAGTGCATCTGATATATTTGTTTATATCTTTGCAGCAATTATAATAATATTAAGCTTGTCAGGCATGTCACATAAGAAAAGATCTGCTCCAGTACCAAAAGCTGCACCAAGAAAAAGAAAATCAAGAAGGAAAAGATAATTTTTTATTTTTTTATAATTAACATTCAGATAGTTCTGCTAATTTCTTCATTGATTTGGTTCCAAGAACCTTTTCATTGTTTATTATCCATGTAGGATATCCTGTGATTCCTTTTTCTATGCATTTTTGCCTTTCATTGTCAGATGCATCCTCTGCACATTCAACATAAATCTTTTCCTCAAACAGATTGACAGAGTCTCCGAATAATTCTTTCTGCTGATTGCAGTGTGAACACCAGTATGCTCCGTACATCTTTATTTCTTTTGAAGCCATGCAGTTTACCAAGTCATCAAATTCGCCTGTTTTGTTCAACGGCTTTAAAATAAGAGACAGGATGACAACCAGTGCAATAATTGCTATCATTGTGTATGTTATTTTTTTTCTCATTTTATTATCTTCTTCACTTCATTCACAAAAGTTATTACATCATCCTCGTTGTTATATAAATAGAGAGATGCTCTTGCTGAACCTTGTAAATCATGCTTGTTGAACCATGAATGAACGCAGTGAGCTCCTGCTCTTATGCATATGTTTTTAGATGAGTTCAGTATCATTCCAATATCAAGGGGGGAAAACCCTTTTACATTAAAGCTGAATATTGAAGGTCTTAATCTGTAATCTTCAGGGCCAATCAACTGAACTTTATCAAGCAATTCTTCCGTCATTATTTTATTTAACTGCAGTTCATTTTTCTCTACTTTTGAAAATCCAACTTTATTCAGATAATTAAATGCCTCTCTCAATGCAATTATGCCTGCATAATCCTGCAACCCAGCTTCAAATTTATGGGGAATTTCTTCATATTCATGGCTTGCATATGTTGAATCCTTTACAGTTCCCCCACCAATGTTCAAAGGCTCAAATTCATCAAGAAATTCTTTCTTTGCAATGAATAATCCTGTTCCTGTCGGGCCAAGAATTTTATGCCCTGAACACGATAGAAAATCAATGTCTAATTTTTTGAAATTGATCTCTGTATGCCCTGCAGACTGTGCAGCATCAATAGATACGGATACATTATTTTCATGGGCAATTTTTATTACCTCTTTTATTGGATTAATTACCCCGTCAAGGTTTGATATGTGGTTGATTGCAACCAAATCAACATCTTTGATGTTGTTCTTCAGACCTTCAAGATTGAATGTATTATCCTTGTTTGAACCCAGAACTTTTAATTTGCAGTTTCTCTGCCATGGCAATAAATTTGAATTATGCTCCTTGTCTGTTATTAGAACTTTTTTGTCCTTGAAATTATTTGCAATTATATTTATTGATTCTGTTGTGTTTCTTGTGAATATTAAATTTTCCTTCTTTATGTTGAAGAATTTTGATATTAACTCTCTTGTCTTGTAAACTTCCTCATTCACTCTATTGCTTAACTGATGACCGCTTCTTCCAGAACATGCGGGATATTCATTGTAATATTCATTTAACTTGTTAATCACTGAATTAGGTTTTAAACTCATACATGCTGAATCCAAGTATACAATATCCTTGCTTAACACAGGAAAATCTTTTCTAATATCCATAGTTATAATTCATCAGTTATATTAATAAAATTAACTTTTTGATAAGAAATCATATATAATCTTAAAAATTTTTCCCGATTGCTTCTTTTATATGTTTCAGG
>JAGVZC010000038.1 GCA_018302885.1 Candidatus Woesearchaeota archaeon | reverse complement strand
TGAAAATGATTCAGCAATAATGTGGTATGTTGATGAAGTAGCACAAGAAAACTATGCAAATTCATCAAATTATACCTGGATAGGCAATTATACTCAGGAAGGCAGTTATAATATAACTGTTATGATTTCAGATTCTGAATATTCAGACACTTATGAATGGAATCTTACAGTAAATAATACTGATATTTTAGCACCAACATATTCAAACATAACAGAGATGCCTGATCCTGCTGCATATTATCCAAATCAATATTACGAATTTAATGTTACATGGACAGACAATGAAGAGGTAGAAAGTGTCTGGATAGAATTTGATGAATGATACTTCAGGAAATTTAAACTATACAGAGAAGTTAAATTATACAGTTCATTTATTAGAGGATACATACAGATTTTATGTAAAGAATGAATCAGGAGCAAATGTAACCTGGCTTGGGAATAAGGGGAATGTTGTATTGAAAGGAGTTTGTATTTCTCAACCAGAATGTATCGCTCCAGAGAATTCATTTAGGGTTAAGAACAGCGCAAGTAACACTGTTGCATACATAGATTCTGCGGGAAATATGTGCATAGAAAGCGAAGGTTGCAGTTATAAAAGTGAAAGCTGCAATCCCGTTAATGATGCTTTCATTATCAAAAATGAATCTAAAAGTAATATGATTTATATTGATGATACTGGAGACTTATGCTTAACTGGATATTTGATACAAAATGGAATTCCATAAAAGGAGGAATAAAAAATGAAAAACCAAAAAAGAACTCATTCGGAAAAAACAGATGGAAACTTTTTTTCCAATAAATCAAATTCAATGAATTCTTCAAAAGTTAAGAACAAGGTAGCGATAGCTCTATTAATTTTAGTTTCTATGATAATAATTGCCAACGCGGGAAATGTTGTGGTTGAAAATGGTTATTTGGGTGTCGAGGGTATTAATGTTAGTTCTGGCTCTGAAGCAGATCCTTCAATTTCATTCGGAGATACAGGATTCTATGAAAGCAGTGACGGGGTTATAGCTGTATCAAATAATGGCGTTTTGAAGTGGAAAATAAGCCCTTTTTATATGGGTTCAAGTACAACTGGAGCAGCCACTTTGACAAGCGTATTAGCGTCGGCAGTTATGCCTGGATTGACTTTTATAGGAGATACTGATACTGGAATGGGGCATCCATCTGACAATCAGCTTTCATTAATTTCTTCATCAAAAGAAATTATTAGAATAAATCAGACAGCAGTTAATATCACATCCAAGTTAATTGTTGGAAATGTTGAATATACTTCAAATTACCAGTATAATCAATCTGACAATTTGGGTGATGCAACCTTGGACGGGGTTTATGGCAGTTTTTGGAGGATGAATACAAAATCTGAAGTAATAACAATTTCACAAGGAAATATGGGAGTTCAATCAAGCGCAAATTTTGTTCCAGCAGACTCTTTTATTTTAGGTGTTGGCGTAGTGGTTGTAAATGAAGATGAAAATGGTGGTGGAGCAAATACATGGGATTTAGGCAGAAGTATGGTTACGCCGGATGAGATTGCAGATGATATTTCAGATATTGAAGGGACAGATTTTAATTCTTATGGAAGTTCCTATGGGTTCGTTGCCAATGAGGATTCAGACAGTCTAGTTTTATCAACAAACAGCCAGGTGATGGATCAGGATGGCTTTGGAGTCAGAGTCGTGCTTCATTATGCTGATATGAAGGCACCAACAAATTAATTTTTTTCTTTTTTTATTCTAATATAAAAAGTTCATAACTTACTCCAAATACAAATAAAATTCAACCAGCAGAATACATTTAAAATTCATCCAATTTCTTTAAACTTCCGTAGCTTATGATATACTGTCTTCCGCCAGCCCCTAAATGAACTTCTTTCATTGAAATAAACTTATTTTTTTCCAGTTCATCCAATCTTCTCTTGAATGTCTTATACGAACCTTTTCCGTAGATATCAAACAATTCAGAGCTTGATTTGTTGTTGTTATTTTTTATCAGCATTAATATTTCATTTAAGTCTTCTTTCAAATCATCATCATTCTTTGTTTTGAATTCATCCAATTTATTCATTGCTTCATTCGCTTCATTCTCTTCAATTCTGTTTTTATTTTTTAATTCAGCTGCATCTCCGCATTCTTTCAGCAAATAAACGCCGGTCCTCAAATCTCCAATCTCAAAAGTTTTTTTTGCAATCAATTCCAGCGCTTTGCTTGAAAAAATATTTGGAAGAAATGCGTAACTTATTCTTTCTTTTAGGATTCCAAGAGTTTCATCATAATTATATGGCTTGAATTCCATTAATTCAGGATTTAATCTTGATTTTATTCTTGAATCAAGCTTTACAATCCATTCCTTGTTGTTTGTTATCAGGATAACTGTTTTCCTAAAAACATCCTCAAGTAATGTGTAAATAATGTCATAATTGTCTATTTTATCAGCTTCATCAAGGCATATCACGCAGCATTTCTTGTTTAATATTGGGGATATGTTGTCAATTATCTCCTCTGTTGACTTGTTCATTGTAAACCTGTAATCAATGTAATTGCATATTTCAAGGATTATCTTGTGTCCTGTATTTTTTTTCCAGCAGTTTATATACATTGGAAGAATGTCTGTATTTTCTTCTAACTCCTTTAATACATGTCTTGTTGCAACTGTTTTTCCTATTCCGGGCTTTCCATGAATGAATAAATTCTTCCCATTCCTGTCATTTAGCAATGGTTTTATGCAGTTTGCGATGAAGTGCTGCTGGTTCTCCCTGTACAAGATTAGCTTGGGCTGATAATCATAATCAAGAGCGATTGGATTAAGGAATATATTCTGTCTTTTTGAATCATCAAATAAACCCATAATCTTTAGATATATCAAAAGAATTTAAGAATTTCTATACTTCTTCAATACCTTCTTTTGTTAATACTTTTAACCTTATTCCTGTTCCTGATTTCAGTAATGCGCCAATCAGGGCCATGTGCTCCCTTCCTGTTCCCGATACAAAATTGACATCAACCTCTGTGTCTTTTATTTTTCCTTTGAGATTTTTTATTATTTCGTCCCTTAGTTCCTTGACGCCTGCATTGAGGTTCAATGAAATCATTTCGGTGTTGTCCTTCTTGTTGAAATTCTCCTTTCCAAAATCATTTGTTATAAGGATAACCTTGTCATAATTGTTGTTATCAATCAAATGATTTACATGACCCCATGTTCCCTTCCCTGTTGACAGGCATGCAATTAATGTCGGCATGATTTCTTGGAAGTTTTGTTGTTTATAAAATTTTACCTAAAAATTTATATACAAAATTCAATTCATAATTAGTATGGCACAGGATGGATTTGAAAGAAGAAAAAGCAAGAGGGATGAAAAAGCCAAGGCGCGTTACAATATTTACAGGAAAGGCGGAAAGAACAGATCTAAGGACTTGAAAGAATGAAAGTTTCCAAAGACATTCCTTTGGCTGAAATCACCCTGAGAAAATATGAGAAGCCCTATGACTTGGACAGGAGGGAACTGACAAAAAAACTGTGCTTGTCAATAGGATTGTTGCAGCCGGGGGATTCCCGGGATGTGGTTGTTGATGTCTTGTATGTTATTTTGCAGAATAAATTGCTTGATTCCAGGGAAATAGAGGATAAAGTAATTGAATTAAGAAAGTCCTATAATTTGGAGTTGAAAGGAATTGCATCATCAAATATAAGAAGGCAGATTAAGAGGCTGAAGGATTTGTTCTTGATAGAGAATGTGAATAATAAATACAGGATAAATGAAAATGAGCCCCTGATAAATATATTTGAGGAAAAAATAGAAAAATTCTACATTAAATCAATAATAGACAGGGTAAAGGAATATTTTAGGATAATAAAACCTTAACGATTAAATTTATATATATTGTAACTCTTTTAAAATTTGAGGTGGTAATATGAAAAAATTATTTATTTTTGTTGTATTGTTCTTAATGGTGTTCTCCACATTTGCAATAGCAGATAATGATGACAGAAACAATGGAAGAGAGGATGATATAAATTTAGAGCTTAGAGATAAGGGTGATGTTGAAGATAATGGCATAATTGATGATTCTGGAGACGTGAAGGATAATTTAATCGTAAGAAAAAGAATGACTTCACGATTGCAGGAAGCAAGAGAAAAACTTTCTGAAGCAAAGGAAAAATACATGAAGGTAAAGGAAAGGTATGCTGAAAAAATAAAAAATTTAGAAAAGGTAAAGGAAAAATACGGTGAATGTCAAAACTCAGATACTGAAGATTGCAAATTAAGGATAAAAGATACAAAAACCTATGCCAAGGAGCATTTGATTAATTCTGCTGACTTGATAATTGAAAAGCTTAACGAATTAAAGACATCTTCAGAGGATTTGACAGAAGAGGAAGCAAATGAAATGATTGCAACCTTGGATGAAAAGATTTCAGAAATTGAGGAAGCAAAATCAACTTTGGAAAGCTTGAATGAAGATTCCTCAAAAGAGGAGATAAAGGAAGCTGCCAATACAATAAAGACTGCCTGGAATAAAATAAATCTGCACATGTATAAAATAAGGGTAAGGAATGTTGGTGCAATGATGAATAACCTTATAACAAAAGCAGAGATATATGGTGACAGGATTGAATTGAAGGCATCTGAATTAAACTCTGATGAATTAAATTCCTTGTTGAGCGATTATAATTCACAGGTTGAAAATGCAAGGCAGAAATATGAAATGGCAAAGGAAAAATGGCAGGCAGCAACAACACCGCAGGAGATAGATGATGCCAGAAAAGAGGTTAACCAGTATCTCAAGGAAGCAAACGAGTCTCTCAAACAATCAAGGGAAAAATTGAGGGAGATGATAAGTATGCTTAAACAGAATGATTCAGAGATTTCTTTGGATATTGAGGAGGTGCAGGAATGAAAAAAATAATATTTGTGCTTTTGGCGTTATTGTTTATAACAGCATGCAGCACCTCAGAAGTGTCAGATACGCAGGATTCTGAAAATTCCGAGGACACAGGATATATAGATAATATAGACAATCAGATTGAGGATTCTGATCTGGATTCATTGGACGATGATTTGGATTTGGGTTGGATTTAATTTTTTATGATATACGAGCCAGCAGAGGACTCCCTGTTATTGAAGAAGCACATCAGGGATTATTCTAAAAATAAAAAAATTTTGGATATGGGAACTGGCTCTGGAATTCTTGCCCTTGAAGCTAAGAAATATACTAAAGATGTCACATCTTCTGATATAAATAAAGAATGTGAATTGAAGGATATCAGATTTATACAATCTGATTTGTTTGAAAACATAAAAGACAGGTATGACTTGATAATTTTTAATCCACCCTACCTTCCTGAAGATAGAAGAGAAGACAAGGAATCTGCTCTTACAACAACAGGAGGAAAGAAAGGTTATGAAATTCTTGAGAGATTTATTCTTGAGCTGAGAGATCATCTGAATGACAATGGAAAGGCATTGATTGTATTCTC
>JAGVZC010000030.1 GCA_018302885.1 Candidatus Woesearchaeota archaeon | reverse complement strand
CTGACATTGGTTATGATTACATCAAAAGTAAGGGATTTATCTTTGATTTGCTGCATGATGATTTCAATGAACTTCCCAAGGTTGATGTTGTGTTTTTGTTCAGGGTTCTTGAAAGTCTGGAATTTTTCAGAAAAAATGTTTCGAAAGAAATTATACAGAAACTTAAGTGCAGATATATTGTTGTTAGCTTTGACAAGAAATCATTAAGCGGAAAGGAGATAAAGAAGAAAGGAAGAATCTGGTTCAGAAGGATTTTAAGTGAATTAAATTTTGATTATAAAGTGTTTGATTATGAAGATGAAATCTTTTTTGTAATTAAAAAATCTTATAAATAACTGTTTCTTACATTATATATGCAAAAAAGAGGTCAGTCAGCCATGGAATTCCTAATGACATATGGCTGGGCTATTTTGGTAATAATAATTGTTTTAGCTGCATTGTTCTTTCTGGGAGTCTTTGAGCCAAAAACAAACATGGCTTGTAATGTAAAACCGCCTTTTGTCTGCAAGGATATTCAGGTAGATGAAGGGGGGGTAACTGTTGTTATAGGAAACAGAAATGTAGACTCAATATCCGATGTTAATATTAAAGTGAATAATGAAGTATGCAGTGAAATATCAATAAATGATATTTATGGAAATAGCATAAATGGTATAAAAAACAAAATCACTACAATAAAATGTGGTGGTTTAAGCTTAAATCCCGATAATAAGGCAGATGTTAGTGTTAATTTTATTTATACTTCAAATACTCTGGAACACAATATCACTGCTGACGGTTATGCAAACATAGAAAATGGAAATGAACATGAGAGTTCTGGTTTTGTGTTTGGGTGGCATGGGGATTCTCTAAATGATTACATTGGAAGTTTACTTGGAACTGCTTATGGGGGAATAACTTTGGGAGATGGGGATGGCATTCTTGGTTCTGGCACTTCATTTGGAAATCTGAAATATATTGATTTTGGAGCACACAGTTTTGATATTACAAATCAGCTTACATTGGGAGTGTGGTTTAAATCCAATGGAGCACCCCCTTATAGTGTTTATCATGCTCCTTTCATGCATAATGGCTTGAATTTTGGGATGCTTGTAAGGGATAATAACAAATTATATTCTTATTTGACTAATGTTGCTGGTACAAGAGTGACTGTTACCTCTCTTGGCACTTTGCTTGATGGAAACTGGCATTATTTGGTTATGACCTATGATGGCGTTAATGTTAAGGCTTACATAGACGGTAATTTCATTAATTCTCTTCCGCAAACTGGAAATGTTAGAACTGCAGGTAATGCTTTAATTGGAAGGTATGGATCATATTATACCAATGCCGATATCGATGAAATCAATATATGGAACAGGACATTATCAGACCCTGAGATATCTGCTTTATACAACTCTTTTTTGTAAAGTTTTTTAAATTAGGATAATTTTCTTAGTTTATGATTTATTTAATAGGAATTGGAATAAACAAGGAGAATATAACTTTAGGCGCTCTTGAATCAGCCAAGAAATGTGACGAACTATATCTTGAGAGTTATACCTCTATTGGGTTAGGCAGGGAAGAATTGGAAAAAATATTCAATAAAAAGATAAAAAAAGTTAATAGGGAATTTGTTGAAAATTATGATGTCAGCAAAGCAAAAGACAAGAATATTGGATTTTTTGTTTATGGGGACATCTTCAGCGCCACAACACACATCAGTTTATTATTGGATTGCAAGAAAAATAAAATTGATATTAAATTAATAAATGGAATAAGCATTTTGACTTTAATAGGAAATACCGGGCTTAATCTGTATAATTTTGGGAAAATCATCAGCGTTTCTTTTCATGATGCTGATTTGATTAAACCGTTGAAAAATAATGGAAATCTGCACACTTTGTTTTTATTGGATTTGGATCCTGAAAACAATAAATTTGTAAGTATAAATGAGTCTGTTGGTAGATTATTGAAACAAGGGATGAAAAATAAGTTGTGTGTTGGGATTGAAAAACTTGGCTTTAAGGATGAAAGAATTGTTGTTAAGAATGCTGAAGAATTATTGAAAATTAAATTTGACAAGTTTCCTCAGTGCTTAATTGTTCCTGGAAAATTGCATTTTGTTGAAGAAGAGGTTCTGAACTCATGGAATTCCCAATAGAAGTTAAGGTAAAAACTAATTGCAGTACAAACCAATTTATTGAGAAGGATGGAAAATATATTGCTGAACTGAATGCTAAACCTAAAAACAATGAGGCTAATATTGAATTAATAAAATTTTTATCCCGAAAATTCAAGAAAAGATTGAAAATAATTAGGGGATTTAAAAGCAAAATAAAACTTTTGGATGCAGTGTAGGAGAAAGGTTTATATATAAATTTACACTACATTATTTCAATGGTTTTTGTAAGAGAAATTAAAAAAAGCGGGAAGATTTACAGGTATTTATACAAAAGCAAGAGAGTTAACGGAAAAGTTAAAAGCATCTATATTGGAAGAGAAGAAGTAAAAAATCCACATGAATTATCTAATAAAACCAAGAAAACTGTTTCTAGAATCAAACCTAAACATGAATCTGTTTCTCGTGTAATAAAGGATGATAAGTGGATTATAGACAAGATTATAGAGTTTAATAAGCTGATGGAAGACAGCATGGATTTTATAATAAAGAACAACATTAAAGTTGCAGTTAATCATTATAATAAATTACTTAATACCTACAATGAGTTGAGTATTCATGTTGGAGAAGAGGAAAAGTTAAAACTTTATGAAAAAACCAAGCAGATATATGACAGAATTCAGGAATTAAATTAAAATTATTGCTTGTATTATGTTCTAATTTGAATAGTAAGGTTTATATTATAGTTTGCACCACTTATTTTAGGTGTTTGCACCACCTAAAAAAGAGGTTGAGAAATATTTTAAAATATAATAATCTTATTCCATGTAATCATATTCTTTTAGTTAATTTTTCATTTAAAGAGGTGGAAATTGTATAAGAAAACAATAAAAAAGGGAGATAGAAATTATTCCTATTATTATACTAATATAAGGGAAGGTCAAAAAGTCAAAAACATATTCCTAAGCTCTGATAAAAAAGAGGCTGTTAGATTGGAGAATGAATTAAAAAATAATAAATCTGGAAAAGAAAATTTATTGTATAACTCCTCTCAACATAGGGAAAGATTTGGTGGTGCAAATGCTATATTTCTTTTCTTGGGCGTTCTTTTTATCACAGGAATTTTCTTTTATTTCTTTAATGGAATTACTGGCTTTACTGTTTTGGACAATGATATAGAACTAGACATAAATAAATATGTCAGTCTTAATTCCACTGTGTTTTTGACTGTTGATCTTGATGAATACAGTAGACCAGTAAGTGATTTTGGTTTTGAAATTGTTAATAATAGCTATTATGTTGATTATCTTAGTGTTAATTTAGATGATTTTGGTGTTAATCTTGACAAGGGAATTTATAATGTATTTCTGAGCTTGATTGATAATGGAGAATTAATTGCCATTAAAAGCCAGGAAATAGTAATTGAAGATGAAGAATTAGAGCCGGTTGTTACTATCATCTACGAGAATGAAATCAATGATACTATTGAATCTTCTGTTGAAATTATTGAAGAACCTTTGGTAGAAATAATTGAGATTCCTGAAATAAATCAGACTGAAGAAAATGTTAATGGTACACTACAGGAGAATGTTACACTACAAGAAGCAGTGCAAAATGAATCCGTTGAGAATGTAACCCTTGTCAAGCCAATAAGGATAAACGAGCCTGTCAAATGGAAGAAGACAATAAAAGTTGAGGCTGGTGCGAATTCTGTTACAATAGACATCCCAGACATATCAAGGAATGTTGTTGTTAAAAAAATAATAGAGGGAAATGAAATTGAGATTAATGATAAAGTCAAAATTACGGATGATGGTAGTGTAAAAGAATTAAGTAGTACAAATTTAATTACTGGTGGTGTAACCTTTGATTTTCTTTATTGGTTCAAGGGAATTACTGGCTTTGCAGTTCTGGAAAGCAATGAGACAAGGCTAGGAGATGAGAATGTCAGTTTGGTTGAACTGAAGGTCCAAGAACCATTGATGAAATAAATGTTGAGAATGGAAAAGAAGTTAAGTTAGGCTCTGATATTTATTATGAGAATGTAATTGCCTATACCATTTTTGATAATTATAACGGAGAATCGATTTCTGTTGTTGATTTGAATAGTAATATTAACATTCTTGTTTATGACTCATATTCAACTGATGAAGGTTATGTTATTGAGTGGATTGTTGATCATTTCTCTGAAAGGAATTATGGAGTTTATCTGGGAAGTGTTTATCAGAATGCTGAGTTTGTTTCAAGGGTTAATCCTGAATTTAATAAATCTGCGGTATGGGTTAATGCAGAATCTGTTTTGAACTATCAATCTTATACTGTTGTAAGGACAAACAGCACTTTGTACTGTAATTATGCAAATACCACTATGGGGACTTTGAGCTATAATTGGTATAAAAATAATGCTGCTCTTGGAATCAATGCATCTTCTCTTGCAGGAAACAATTTTGTAAAGGGAGACAATATTTATTGCCAGATAAATGGGGATAATTCAACTAATCGTTATATTATAGATACAACCATTGGGGATTTCATGAACGGAACATTCTCGTCAAATGGAACTTCTTATCAGATAAACTGGACAAGGCAAAATGGAAATTTAACTCTTAATAATATATCTTCAGTAAATGGCTATTTCTTAAAAGGAAACTTTACATCACAGGTATTTGACTTGGGAGTTAATCCAAATGCAAGTGAGATTTCATTCGGTTATGATATTCCAAGAGATGTTTATTTTCCAAAGGCAGGATTGATATTTGGATGGGATGGAAGCAATAATGAAAGCTATGTTGCAAATGCTTCTGGGCAGTATCTTTCAGGAAGTTTAGTGAATGAACTTTTGGCAGGTAATGTTCAGGTTAATGGAACAGGAAAGCATTTGATAGACAATAATGCAACTGAATTCAATAAAGATGCAAATGTGCAGTATATTAATTTTGGAGATACTAACCTACTTACAAATACCTCATATACAATAAATATTTGGGCAAAGGACAGGGATTGTGAAGTTGATATTATAGATAGCAAGAGAATGCTGTCAGGAACTACGCTTTCAGGAGCTAATGCATTTGTTTTAAAGAGAAATCCAAATACAAATAGCACAGGTTATGTTCATGTTTCAGGGGCATTTACAACCGTTAATTTCAACTCTCCAAGTCATCCATATACTTTCTGGTGCAATTGGAACATGTTTACTGCTGTATTGAATGGGACAACAAACGGAATACTCTATGAAAACGGAGTTCAGGTCGCACAGGATAATACACCAACAGGAGCAGACCCATCCATTGTGAGCGTATTTAAGATTGGAGGAAACTCTGTTGACAAGCAATGGAATGGAAGCATGGATGAGTTTCATGTCTGGAACAGGGCTTTAAGTTCAAACTAAAGAATTTAATTATTATGATGAAGGCGATGATGATTTGGTATTTGGATGGCATGGAGATAGTGTGAAAGATTATGCTGGTGGTTTGGTTGGGACTGTTGATGGAACAGGAACTTCTATTGGGAATGTTGAGGGGTATGTTGGTGGAGGAACAAGATTTAATCAAGATGTTTCTGATCAGGATATTTCTTTTGGAACTACTAATTTATTTACGAATACTTCTTATACAGTTTCATTGTGGGCAAAGGACGAAAATTGTGTTCATGATTCTTTATTTAATACAAGAATGATATCAGGAACTTCTACAGGACAAGGTGCCGGCTTTTCTATTGGAACAAGCACAGTTTCTACCACTGGTCTTAATAGAACACGATTTGTCCATCTTGGAGCAGGGGTTGGTATTGATGCATACCATTCATCATCTTTCTGGTGCGACTGGCATATGTTCACAGGAGTGTTGAATGGAACAACAAATGCAATGCTGTATGAAGATGGTGTTTTAGTTGATACTGATTCAGCAGTTAGCCTTGACTCAAATTATGTTACTGATTTTATGATTGGGAGAAGATATTTAACAACTCAAATTTGGAATGGAACTGTTGATGAAGTTCATGTATGGAGCAGGGCTTTGGATGGCGGAGAAATAAATCAATTATACAACAATACAGTTGCATCTTACAATGCAAGTTGGAGCGATGTTTATTACACGCCAAATGGAAGTGCTAATTCAATTCAAAACTTAACAGAACCATACAGATACATTCAGTATAGAAGTCTGTTCGAAACTTTGGATGGAAATTTTACTCCCAAATTAACTGATTCTGTTTTGAAGCAGATTGATTATCAGACAAAGATTTTAAATGCAGAGCCATATAGCAATTTTAGTTTGTTGTATCCTAAAAATAATATGTGGATAAATGACAATACAACAGTCTTTAACGTAACCAATGGAAGCGACTTGGATGCCGACAATTTGCTATTCAGTATTTTGATTTACAATTCAACAAATCCATCAATTTTGCATTTAACAAATAAGACTTATAATAATTACACCCTTGCAAGCTCTGAACAACTAATTGATGGAAATTATACTTGGAAGGCAAGACTATTTGATAACTCAACGACATACGATAACATTTATGAAAATTTGTATTCTGATTGGGTGGGAAACTTTGAATTTTATCTGGATACTCATCTTCCAAGTATGACATTAGTCAATCAGACTGTTAACCGGACTGAAGGAGAAATTTTCATCAATGAAACAAGTTTTGTAACAACAGGAGAAAATTTAACATTAAGATTTAATTTAACTGATACCGGAAGCCCTATAACTTCTGCATGGATAAAAATATGGCAGACTGTGAAGGATGGTGTATTGCTGTTCTTTGGATGGCTGACCCATGTTACTGGGGACTTGTGGGAAATTACAATACCGGCAATTAATTATACATACCCTGCTGGACAAATAAATTATACAATATATGCAAATGACACTGCAAATAACGTTCAGGAGTATGATGGAAATTTCACTGTTGAATACAACACCACCTTGGATGTTTTCTTCAATTATACAAATATAGCTTCTGATGAAGGTGTTAAATTCATCATTAATTACAATTATACAAACAATACTGTAATAAAGAACGCAAACGTCAACATTACTGTCTCGAATGTATTTTATTCAACAACTTATGATAATTCTTTAGAATATTATTACAACGATACTGTTGGAATTGGCTTAACCACAAATCCTTACACAGCAAGCGTCAATGCCTCGCATAATAACTCTTATTATGCATTCAAGAATAATATAACCTCTTTCAATGTTTATGGGGATGTTCCAATAATTTCTATATGGAATTACCCCTTGATGGATGCGCATATGCTTTACAACAATTATACTGAATTTGACTGGGGAGACTCCTTTGGGCATACAGATTCAGATATAATTAATTACGAGCTTGAAATTTATAACTCCACTTTGTTTGATTCAGATTCATTGATATTTGCATTCAATTCAACTTATAGCAATTATACCCTAGTTCTTGAAAGCATGCCTACTGTCGGGAATTATTATATAAGATACAGAGCCAATGATAGTGTAGAATATAATTCTTATAATTATACAAACTTCAGTGTTGTTTATTCTACATTGAATATTATGAGCCCAAGCGACAATCAAATCTTAAGAAAAAATACTCAATTTTAACAGCAAACTCAAGCCAGTTTGACTACACAAGTTATGGAGCATGGTATACTGTTCCAAATATAGTATCACAATATGTTACTATAACTGCTTATGGGTGGAATGGAACAATTGGAAACAGCCTAAATTCAAGTGATATAAGCACATTTAGAATAAAAGACGGAGCTACAACAACACCAACCGTAAATTATTTCTGTCCTGGCATAACTTACAATACTGAGGAACAAGTCAATATTACTGTCAGGACTTCCATGGAATCTGTTTTGGTTGATTTAGTGAATGTCTCCATACAATCACCGAATGGGGATACCATCATCTTGAATGAAACTGAAAATAACTTATATAATTATATCAATAATAGTTATTCCTTTGAGCATAATTTCACTTACACACCCCCTGCAGAAGGGAATTATTTACTGAAAGTTGAAGTCAAGGATGTAAACTATGATGATTCATTGATTATAATAAATAAAACCGCACCCCTTTATATGTCAAATAAAACAGATATAGCATTCACAAGCAGCGGGATTACTAATTTTACTGTTAAAGATGTTTGCAGCAATCAAATAATTGCAAAGGTTAATTCAAGTTTAAGTGTTAGTGAGGTTCCAGGGCTTTACAATGTTGAATTCAGCTCTGGAGATATAAATGTTGTTTTGAGCAATGTAACTTTAGATGGTAATGAAGGAGAGGTTTGTTATTATAATGATTTGGCTGATAATCTTGCAGTCCCTGAAAATACAAGGGCTGTTGATCAATTTAATATGAGTTGCTCTTCACTTACTTTTGGATGGAATAATGAAACTTATGGAAGTGTTAATATAACTTATAATTATTCAAATGTTTTGCAGAGGATTACTCATGAAGATAGTCTTAATGCTTACAAGTGCTATTCAACTACAGCATGCATATGGGGTCAATTGACTTCTTCAGTTTCATCTGATTTAAACAAGATTGAATTTTCATCAAACAATTTTAGTGTATTCATGTTCTCTGAAGATGTAACAGTCACTACAGTTACAGTCACCACTGCAGGCACTGGAGGCGGAGGAGGCGGAGGAGGCGGAGGAGGAACTGGAGCTGAAGTAGACTTGGATATCATTGAAGCAGGAAGATTAACAATAGGCGATGAATATCAGATAGATACAATTGTCCTTATTAAAAATCCATATACACAGCCTTTGTATGGAATTCAATTAAGTGCAAATTCAGAAGAGTCTGAACTGGAATTCAGTTTTGACATTGATTATATATTTTCACTTGCTCCAGGAGGGCAAATGCCTGTTACATTGACTGTTAAAAGGCTTGGTGATGTGAAAGAGGGAAATTATGATGTAAACATTGTTGCAAATGTTGCAAGCCCAGATTTCATAGACAAGTCAAAATTGGTTGTTACTTCCCTTGGAGCTGGAGGGGTGTCATCTGAAACAAGAAGGCAGCTGGAATTTGTTGAAAAATTATTCCTGCAGAATCCTGCATGTAAAGAATTGTATGAATTAGTTAAGAAGGCTCGAGACAGCTTTGAAGATGAGGATTATGAAAAATCAATGATACTTGCCGAAGGTGCAGTTAATGCATGTGAAAAATTATTGACTGACTTGGGCTTAAAAGTTCAAAGACCAAGCAGCAAGGTTTTAAGCGACAGCCTTGTTTTGGGAATAGAGATTACTGTGTTCCTATTTTTATTTTACGGCATTTATTATTATTACAGAAGAAGAAGATTTAAAAAGAAATAACAGAAATCTTTATAAGTGTAATAATTATTGTACATTTGTGCTAAAAATGTTACATAATAATAAATTAAAGATTATGAATTTATTCTTTGAATATCCCTCTAGGAATTTTCAGATAAGAGAAGTTAGCAGATTGTCTAAAATAGCAGTTACGTCTGTTAAGAAATATTTGGATGAATTAAGAAAAGAAGGTTTTGTTATAAAAGATAAAAATACCTTATATCCAAGTTATATCTCCAATCAGCAGAACAGAATGTTTAAAATTTATAAACAACAATATTTTATCTTAAAATTGCATTCTTCAGGTTTTATAGACTATTTAGAGGATGAATTACATCCAAAATGCATAGTATTATTTGGAAGCATGGGAAAGGGAGAATATAATTATGGCAGTGATATTGATATATTTATACAGTCTGATGAAGGAAAAATAAATATCCTAAAATTTGAAAAAATATTGAAACATAAAATAAATCTTTTTTTTGAAGGGAATATTAATAAATTAAGCAAGGAGTTATTTAATAATATAATTAATGGCGTAAAATTATCTGGTTATATAAAATTAAAATGAAAGAGATAATGGATTGGGACATATGTGAAAAAGAAAATATAAGGAAAGTAAGCGTTGATGAAGATAAGATTGATTCTATATTGAAGATGTGTTCTGCTCGTTTTAAATTTGTAAAAAAACAAGAAATAGACAAAGAAACCGCTTCTATTATCACAGAAAATTATTATGAGATTATAAAGGAATTATTAACAGCTTTATTATTAAAAAATGGACTAAAATCAGACAATCATGAATGTTTAATTTCTTATTTTTAAAAAAATTATCCTAATTATGAATATGAAATTAATATTATATATGAATTAAAGAACATCAGAAATAGAATTAGTTATGATGGAATGTTTGTTGATAAACAATATTTAATTAAAAACATGCTGGAATTTGAGCATATCATCAAGATTCTGACAGGATTTGTAAAAGATGAGAGATAATAAAAATTTTTGTATTTTTGTTGGAAGAAGAAGGTTTAAAAAGAAATAAACCTGAATTTTATATGTAAAATGAAAAAGAAAGAGGTTGATAGGAAGAAGATAGACGACAGGAAAATAAAAGAATATCATAATTTATTTCTTAAGATAAAAAATGAATGCAAGAAGACAGTTGTCGGACAGGACAAAGTTATTGAGAGCTTGTTGAGGGGCATGATATGCAATGGACACATTCTTGTCGAGGGTGTTCCTGGAATTGCTAAGACATTGATCATAAGAACGCTTGCTAAAGTAATTGGCTGCAGTTATTCAAGAGTGCAGTTCACGGCAGATTTATTGCCTACAGACATTACTGGGTTAACAACTTATGACAAATCAAGAGGATTTACTGTTGTCAAGGGTCCTATTTTTGCGAATTTTATTATTGCTGATGAGATTAACAGATCTCCGCCAAAAGTCCAGTCAGCTTTACTTGAAGCAATGCAGGAAAAGCAGGTAACTATAGGCAAGAAGACATACCCTTTGCCATTGCCTTTTTTTGTAATGGCTACACAAAACCCCATTGAAAGTGCAGGCGTTTACAATTTGCCAGAGGCACAGATTGACAGATTTTTATTCAAGATAGGAATTTATTATCCTACTGTTGATGAAGAAGATAAAATTTTGAAAAGAAATATCACTCTTTATTCATTTGATGATTATGGCCTGAAAAGCGTTGCCAATTCAAAAATAATTACTAATGTGCAGAATTTTGTCAAGGATATTTATGTGAGCAAGGAAATTGAAGAATATATAACAAAGATTGTTGATGCTACGAGATACCCAAATAAATACAAGATAAATTTAGGCAGATATATCGAATGGGGCAGTTCTCCAAGAGCATCCATAGGGATTTATATTGCTTCAAAAGCTGAAGCTTTGCTAAGAGGACAAAAATTTGTTACCCCCCATAATGTCAAAGTTGTAGCACATGATGTTCTAAGACATAGAATTTTATTAAATTATGAAGGTCAGGCTGAGAATATCAACAGAGATGATATTATTTCTGAAATTCTGAATAAAGTTCCAATGCCATGAAAAGAAAATTAAATGTTAACCTTGTACCTTCAATAAGAAAATTGGAAGTTGTTACAAAGGGCTTGATAAAAACCAAAGGAATAGGAAGCTACAAGAGTGTTTTTCGAGGAAAAGGACTGGAATTTTCTGATTACAGGGCATATAATCTAGAAGATGATTCTGCTTTGATTGACTGGAAGGCAAGCTTAAGAACTAACCAATTATTAATGAGGCAATATGAAGAAGAAAGAGACCTTATGGTTTTCTTTCTTTTTGACTGCAGTTCAAGCATGATATTCGGAAGCACTGAGAAATTAAAGAATGAATATGCAGTTGAGATGGTTGCTTCACTTGCTTATACAATTCTTGATGCCGGGGATTCAGTTGGTCTTGTTATGTTCAATGATAAAATTGTTCATAAAGTAGCTCCTGGAAAAGGAAAAGGGCAATTTTATTCTTTAATTAGAGCATTGAGAAATGTTGACAATTATGGCGGCGGTTATGATTTTGGAAAAGCAGTTGAATTTGTTTTAAATTATCTGAAACAGAGCGCCATTGTATTTATTGTGTCTGATTTCATTGGATTAAATGAAAGCGTATCAAAAAATCTTGAGGTAGTATCGGCAAGATTTGACACCATCGGTGTAATGATAAGAGATCCAAGGGATAAGGTACTGCCTGATGATGTCGGCCAAGTTGTTATTGAAGACCCTTATTCAAAACAAACTTTACTGATAGAGCCTGAATTAATAAAGGATATTTATGAAGAAGAAATAAAAAAACAGGAAAATGAAATCAAAGAATTATTTCTTAAGAATCGTAGTGATTTTATCTCACTTACGACAGACAAGAGTTTTATGAAACCAGTTTTAAACTTGTTCAGGGAGAGATCTTTAAAATGGAGATAATATTTAACAGTCCAGAGTATTTATGGCTATTATTTTCATTGCCAATTCTAATCCTTGTTCACTTTATGACTTTAAACAAAATAAAGAGAAGGGCTGTCAAATTTGCTAATTTTTCAGCAATACAAAGAATTACAGGAGGAGAAGTATTAAGCAAGAATTTGTTTTTATTATTAATCAGAGGAATTGTTTTATTATTGTTTATACTATCCATTGCCGGCGCCACTTTTATTTATACGGGCAAGGCAAGCAATTTTGATTATGTTCTTGCAATGGATAACAGCAACAGCATGATTGTCGAGGATTTCATGCCAACGAGATTTGATGCTGCAAAAATGACTGCAAAAAGCTTTGTTGATAAAATAGGTCCGGATAATTATGTGGGTATAATCAGCTTTTCAAGTGTTTCAAAGATGGAAACCCCACTGAGCAATGATTATTTTCATGTTAAATCAGTAATTGACAGAATAAAACTGAGTGAAGTTGGCGGCACTGATATGGGCAATGCATTGATTAACAGTGCTAATCTATTGTTAAATTCTGAAAAGGGAAAAGCCATAATATTAATCACTGATGGGCAGACGAATATTGGTTTGTCCCTTGTTGATGCTGTTGATTATGTTAATATGCAGGGAATTATTGTTTATGCAATTGGTATTGGAACTCCGGAAGGAAGCGATTTCTTTGGTACAACATTGGTCCTTGATGAGCAGTCTTTGTCTTACATTGCAGCAACAACAAACGGCAAGTACTTCAGGGCTGAAAACACAGAACAGCTTAAAGATGCTTATGATCAGGTTCTTAACATAGGAGAAAGGAAAGTAATTCAGAATTTGAGCATGACATTCATTGTTATTGCCTTGTTATTATTGCTTTATGAATGGTTCCTGATAAATACAAAATACAGGACAATTCCTTAAATTTATAAATTCTTGTTTTAAATTATTTTTATGGATTTTGTGAAATTACTAAATAATGAGATTGTGGGGGGGAATATCAAATCTATAAATGATATATTAAAATTAAGGGATAATCTGGCAAGAAAATTAAAACCAAAAGAACTACCTTCCCTGATTACAATTTTTGCCAAAGCAGATAAAGAACAGAAAGAATACCTAAGAAAAATATTGAAGACAAAACCAAACAGAACATTATCTGGTGTTGCTCCAGTTGCAGTTATGACAATGCCTTCCAACTGCCCTCCACAGGCTAAATGCACTTTTTGCCCGGGGGGCTTGAAATCACAGTTTGGTGACACCCCAAAAAGCTATACTGGAAATGAACCGGCTTCGATGAGAGCCAGAAGGAATCTGTATGATCCTTATCTGCAGGTTTTTAATCGTCTGGAGCATTATATTTTATTAAATCAGGACATTTCAAAATGTGAAGTCATTGTCATGGGAGGAACATTCACTTCTTTTGCAAAAACTTATCAGGAATATTTTGTCAAGTATATATTCAAAGCGATGAATGATTTTTCTAAATTATTTTTTAATGGAAATGAATTTGATTACGAGAAATTCTCTGAATTCTTTGAACTGGATAAGAATTTCAAGGATAGCGAAAGAATAAAAAGAATAATTGAAAAAGTTTCTAAACTGAAAAAAGAATGTGATTTAAGGAAGGAACAGAGAAAGAATGAAAAATCAAACTGTAGAATTATTGGATTAACCTTGGAGACAAGACCTGACTGCGTTAATAAAGAGATTGGAAATTTCATGTTGAATTTAGGAGCCACAAGAATTGAATTGGGAATACAAAGTCTGGATGATGATGTGTTAAAATTTGTTAAGAGGGGGCATGGAGTCAAAGAAAGCGCCGAGGCTATTAAATTACTGAAAGATTTTGGTTTTAAATTAAATCTTCATTATATGATCTTTTATTATGGAAAAAAAGAGCTTGATGACATGAAAAAATTATTTTCTGATGAAAGATTCAAGCCAGATATGCTAAAAATTTATCCATGCATGATATTTTCTGGGACTGAACTATACAATGAATTCAAGAGCGGAAAATATAAAGAGGTTACAACCGAGCAGGCTGCTGACCTAATTTCTGATTTTAAGAAATATGTTGAAAGATATTGTAGAATTATGAGGGTGCAGAGAGACATTCCCCCTAAACTGGCTAAAGGTGGTGTGAATAGAAGCAATTTGAGGCAGTATGTTGATGATATGCTGAAAAAGAAAAAAATTACCTGTCATTGCATTAGATGCATGGAGATAGGAAGAAATAACAATGTAATTGATGATAATGTCTATATTGATGAATATGATGCTTCAGATGGAAAAGAATTTTTCATTTCAGTAGGAAAAAACCCATTGATTGGCTTTGCAAGATTGAGATTTCCCTCGCAGAGTTTAAGAAAAGAAATTACCAAGAATTCCGGGATTATAAGAGAGCTTCATGTTTATTCCTCTGCTCTTAAAATTGGAACAAGTGGAAAGGGTTTTCAGCATAAAGGTTATGGCAGGAGATTAATGGAGAAAGCTGAGGAAATCTGCAGGAAAAATGGCAAGAATAAATTATTAGTTATTTCAGGTGTTGGTGTAAAAGAATATTACAGGAAACTTGGTTATGCTGATGATGGGGTTTATGTAAGTAAAAAAATAAAAAAAGAATTAATTGAGTTAGGTGTTAGAAGTACCCATTGAAGGTATGCATGCCCCATTTTTTACGCAAGGTTCTCTACCATCATCAGTAGCGGTACATTCATATCCTGTATCACAACCAGTACCACAACCACATGCTGCTCCTCCACCGCCACCTATGTTTCCTGAAATTCCTGCATCACCAACCTGTGCCTGCTGAACTCCTGTGTTTGCAGATATTTTTTTTCCTACATTTTGAGCACAACCCTGTAACAAAAATAATGCTCCGATGAATAGGACGAAGAATATCATAAATGTTTTCTTTCTAATTTTAAACACCTCCTTGTTTTTTTATATTATAAATAATATAAGGAAGATTATATAAAATTAACTATGGGCCCACCAGGATTCGAACCTGGGACCTATTCCTTGTAAGGGAATTGCTCTACCAGCTGAGCTATAAGCCCGTTGTAAAATAAAGGTAAAATTGTGCTTTTAAAGTTTTTTCTTTACCAAATTTCCTGCTTCCAATAAAGAATCAAAGGTTCCTGCATCAATCCAGAATCCTTCTACAATCCTGTAATCTATTTTTCCTCTTTTCAGATAATCATTTAATAAATCAGGAGTTTCAAGCTCCCCCCTCCATGATGGTTTTAATGTTCTAATTATATCAAATGCATCCTTGTCTAAGATATACAATCCGCACATTCCATAATTGCTTTTTGGCTCTTTTGGCTTTTCAACCATGGAAATTATTTTTCCGTCTTTTATCTCGGCAACGCCAAGCCTTTCAGGATCAGTGACTTCTTTTAGGTGTATTCTTGCACCACCGTTGAAATTCCTGAAATTAAAATCATCCTCAAATATATTATCACCAAAAATAACAACAAAGTTTTCCCCTTTTGCAAATTCTTCTGCACACCCTATTGCGTGAGCAGTTCCCTTTTGCTCTTCCTGAATTTTATAGGATATACTTACATTGAAGTCCTCTCCATTTTTCAACATTTGCTTGTATTGTTCAATGTCTTTGTTGTTTATTATTATAAGAATCTCATTCACTCCTCCCCTGATTAGGGTTTCAATTGCATAATATATCATTGGCTTGTTATAGACAGGCAGCAGATTCTTTGAGATTATATTTGTTATTGGTCTTAATCTTGTCCCAAAACCTGCAGATACTATTACTCCTTTCATAGTTCTTCTGAAATTTTTTTCTTTATAAATTTTAGTAATATTTATATATTTGGAAATGATTTTCTTAATATAATGAATGAAAGACAATTGATGAAATTTATGAGATTAAAGAAGAGCAAAGATTTCAGAGACTTGATGGGAAGTCACGGAATAATGAGAAGAAAAAAAAGTAATACTCTTTTGGTTCTTATCCTGCTTGCATTGATTCTTTACATGATATTCAAGGGAGGAAATATATTTTTGATAATAGGATTGACCATTCTATTGATATTAATCTTAAGATGAAAGTACTAAAAGCAATTGGAAAATTTTTTGGTGGATTATTCATACTTTTTGCCATAACCGCATTTTTGGTAGCTTCTCTTGGAAGTTATGGAGTCAAGAATGTTAATTTAATTGAGGAAAAATTTTCAAGTCTTGAAGATTTGCCTGCCGACAATCCAATAACAGAAAGAATAAACCAGGAAATAAATGACTTCACATATTATGGCGGAATGATGAAAATTATTGCATTTGTATTCTTTATAGTTGGTGTTTTGTTGTTTATTTGGTGTTCAGGATGGCTGACTGGATTGAGAAATGCTTCGTTGATATCCTTCATTGGTATTTTGTTTTCTTATTTTTACTATAAATTTGCAATAATAGGAGCAATAAACAGCTTTTTACCTCCTGAATTCATTGAATTTTTTGGAGACTGGATTAATGTTACGTTAAATCAGGTAATAAACCTTATTTTGACTTTAGGCGTAATCTTTTTAATATTAACTATTGCATTATATATATTGACTCACAGGATTAAGCTTTCAAAGAAAGTTTTAAAAAAATAAAATGGAAGAAAACATACACGAATATCAGGACAAATTTCAGATGAGCCCTGAGATGCAGAAGAAATTTGAACAGATTAAAAATAAAATAGACAAATTAAAGAAAGAAGTTACAAAGAAGCATAAGGAAGTAGTAGGCATTGCTTTATTGCCTAATGTCAGTCCCTTAAGGTTCTCTTCATACATGGATGCAGGAATAAAAAAAGATGAGAAATTAGAGGAAGAAGATAAAAATAAAATAAATCTTTTATTTCTTGTTGATGAAAAAGACAAAAAAGAAATGTTTGAACTAAAACACAAGATTACAAAATCCGTCACTGAAATTGCAAAAGGTATTGATGATAATTTCTTGATTAAAGTAAAATTAATATTTGAAATAAAGGAAGACTGCTTTGACAGTAGGTATGAGTTTTTACAATTGATTTCTCTTAGTGCAATATTCTATGATCCTGTTGAATTTTTAGCTGCAATAAAAGTTTCTGAAATTCATAAAAACATGGTATTAAAGAAATTTGACAAGTATATCTTCAGTTACATTGCTGCAGGAAGTTTATTTAGGGGAGACAAGAAAAGCTTTGACATTGATGTTTACATTATAATTGATGACACAGATGTAAAGAGAATGTCCAGATTTGAATTGAAGGAAAGATTAAGAGGGATTATATTGAGTTATGGCGCTGAAGCTGCAAGAATTGCAGGTGTGAAAAAACAATTTCATGTCCAGACTTACATATTGACTGATTTCTGGGAAGCTGTTAAAGATGCCCACCCCGTAATGTTCACTTTCATAAGAGATGGCGTTCCATTATATGATCGAGGAATGTTCATGCCATGGAAATTATTGCTGAACATGGGAAAGATAAAACCTACACCAGAAGCTATTGACATGCAGATGGATGTTGGTGAGAAATTATTGTCAAGAACAAGATTCAAATTGTTGAGTGTTGTTGGTGAAGACCTTTACTGGGCTATCTTAAATCCTAGTCAGGCAGTGCTTATGCTTTATGGAGTTAATCCTCCAACACCAAAGGAAACAATTGAATTGATGAAGGAAATTTTTGTAAAGAAATTAAAATTATGCACTTTGAATGACATAAAAACCCTGGAAGATGTAAGGGCATTCTACAAGGGAATTGAACATGGAAAAGTAAAGGAAGTAAGCGGAAAAGAAATTGATGATTTATTGAACAGGTCAAAGAATTATCTTAAAGTCATAAATAAAATATTCAGCACATTACAAAAAACAAAAGATAAGGAAAGAATGGATGAACTGCATGATATGGTAATGAATTTGATAAGAGATTTGCTAAATTATTATGATATCAAGGGAGATTTGGATAAAGGATTTAAATCATTGGTGAATAAAAATGAAATTCAGAAAAGCTATTATGATGCATACAAGTCAATAAAAGAAGCAAAGTCAAAGAAATTAAGCAAGGCTGAGAATGATAAAGTAGGAAGAGATACAAGGTCCTTCATTAAGCACATGTCTGAATTTCTACAGAGAAAAATGGGAATTAAATTAGATAAGATTAAAATCAGAGTCAAACACGGAGAGAAAGCCGGTGAAGTTTATGTGTTTGATGATATTGTTTATATAATTGATGACGTAAATGCAAAGGATAAATCAGTTAAAAAAGTTAAACTGTCTGATAACGGAGAATTTGGAGATATAAAGAAAAGTTCAATGAAGGAATTTGAAGCTGATTCAAACAAATTCAAAGTTCCAAAGTCAATATTTGTAAAAGAGAAATTATTTGAAGAATTAAAGAAAATATTTGGCAAAGATATGGAAGTTATGTTTAATTATTAGTATCACTGCTTTCTGTTCTACTTTCCAATCCTTTTTGTTCTTCTTTAAATGATGTTAGTTCTATCTCTCCCGTCATTGTACCCCCCTTTTCTATTGTTATTCTATTATAATCTAATATTAATCCAATTCCAGCAAGTATTGTTCCTCCAATTATTCCATTAATAGTACGCCCCTCTGATACTCTATCTATAGCATAACCAAAACCAGATATAAGAAAAGTAGCTTCGAGAAAACTATATACTACTCCTTTAATTGTCCTTAAATTACTTTCTTTATTATATAAATATGGTTTAATTTTATATTTATACTCTTCTTTTTTTACCATCTTATAACAAAGTTGTATCTATTTATAAGTTTTATTTAATTTTAATATATAATTATTAAATACACTTTTCTATTTCTCTGACAAAAGCATTTGCATCCTCTATTGCAGTCAAAGCATCTTCTTCTGTCGGTTTGTATTCCAAACCATACATAGCCTCATGCCTTTCAGTCCTGTGGATATTTAAAAGATTTAATATATGCAAGGGTATCTTATTTTTATATTTCTCCTTCAAGTAAATAAAAACCGCAAAATGACTTTTTTCCTGAATTCCGTCTTTATATAATAAGGCTCTGGAAGCGTGAAACATTGCCATATAAGATTCAAGAATTGCATATTCAAAAATTTTTAATTTTAGTACTTTCTCAGCTTCATTTAACCTGTGTTTGGATATCTCCAATGATTTTTCTGTTTTTTCTTTGTCAGGTTTTATTTTTCTTAATAATCTGAATTTAAAACAATCTTCAACGTTTGTTATTTCCATTTTACTAAAGGCAGTTCCCCATACAGATTTATACCATAATTTACAACTTCATGATAAAATGCAATATCCTCTGTTGCTTTTTTATTCCATTCACTCCAGCTGATTATATGCGGTGTTATTCTTTTTTTAATTTTTTCTTCAATTTTTATCAAATTGAGATGTTTTTCCTTTCCTATTATCAATAAATCAACATCGCTGTCTTTATCATCTTCTCCTTTTGCCATTGATCCAAATAAAACAATGGATGAAACATTTGATACATTTTCTTTTAAAAATTCAATCAATCCTAATTTTAATATTATGCTTATATTATTAGAAATCTTAAGTTGTTTAAAAAATAAGTTATTTGTATTTGCTTTAAAATACCTTAAATTAGCTTTTTTTTCCTCTTTGATTAAATTCTCTTTTATTAGCAAATCAGAATATTTTTTTATTGCAAATGGACTTAATTTTAGTTTTTTTGCTAGTTGCCTTAGATACACTTCTTCATATGGATTTTCCAGAAAGAATTTTACAACCTTTAATAACATCAATTCATGCATACAAATGTTTTTATTTTTTAGTTTTATAAACATTTCGTTTTTTTATAAAAACAATCGTTTTTATTTTTTTATTGTAATTAAATAACCACAAAACAACCTTCTTTTTAATGTTCTGAAGATTTACTTATTTTCTTTATAAATCTTTCCATAGAGAAATTTTTATTTTGATAATACAAGGCTTGTAGTGCCTAAATTCTGGTGTTTTGAGGTAGAAAGGTTTTTAAATAAAAATGACTTTTTTATAATAAGAAAAGGTGATTTTTGAGGAAAAAATTTTAAAAAACAGATAATACAATTTAATCGGAAAATGAGTGCAGAATACGGTGCAAAAAATATAACTGTATTGAAGGATCTTCAGGCAGTACAGAGACGCCCTGCCATGTATATAGGGGATACCGCATTTAGAGGTTTTCATCATATACTGCAGGAAGTTTTGGATAACAGCATAGATGAAGCACTAGCTGGTTTTTGCAAGAATATTTCTGTTACAATTCACAAAGATAATTCAGTTACTGTAACTGATGATGGCAGGGGGATACCAACTGACATTCATCCAGATGAAAAAAAATCTGCGCTTGAATTGGTAATGACTGTCCTTCATGCAGGCGGAAAATTTGACAAGTCAATATATAAAATTTCTGGAGGATTGCATGGTGTTGGTGTTTCTGTCACAAATGCATTATCAAAATTTCTTGATGCTAAGGTTTACAGGGAGGGAAAGATATTTCATCAAAGATTTGAAAGGGGAAAAAAAGTCTGTGAAGTTGAGATTATAGGCGAGACAGACAAGACAGGAACTGAAATAACATTCCTGCCTGATAATGAAATATTCTCTGTGAGTGAATTTGATTATGATTATATTAAGAAAAGGCTTAGAGAACTGGCATACCTTAATGCTGGCTTGAAAATTTTTCTAGAGGATGAAAGAACAGAAGTAAAAGAAGAATTCAAATTTGACGGTGGGTTAAAAGAATTTGTAAAGGATTTAAACAAAGGAAAAAATATTCTGAGCGAACCCATCTACATAAATAAAGAAAACAAACTTTCTGTTGAAATAGCATTACAGTACAATGATTCTTATAATACAAAATTGTACAGCTTTGTAAATAATATTAATACTGTTGAAGGCGGAACGCATGAAGAAGGTTTTAGGACCGCACTGACAAGAGTAATCAATGAGTACAATAAAAAAAATAATATCTCTGACACTAAATTGACTGGTGATGATGTAAAAGAAGGGTTGACATGTGTCATTTCTGTAAAAGTTCCTGAACCGCAGTTTGAAGGACAGACAAAAACTAAATTGGGAAATTCAAATGTCAAGGGTTTGGTAAGCTCAATTGTTTATGAAAATCTTAATAATTATTTTGAGGAAACCCCTTCAATTGCTAAATTAATCTGCAATAAAATAATCAATGCTGCAAAAGCAAGAGAAGCTGCAAGAAAGGCAAGAGATTTGGCAAGAAGAAAAACTTCTCTGGAAAGCTGTTCATTACCTGGAAAATTAGCAGACTGTTCAGAAAAAGATCCCTCTAAATGTGAATTGTTCATTGTTGAGGGTGATTCAGCAGGAGGTACTGCAAAACAGGCAAGAAATAGGGAAATACAGGCTATTTTGCCCTTGTGGGGAAAGATGCTCAATGTTGAGAAATCAAGAGCTGATAAGGTTCTAAAAAGTGAAAAATTGCACCCCATAATAACTGTGATTGGAGCAGGGATAGCAGATGAATTCAATGCTGACAAGACAAGATATCATAAAATAATAATCATGGCAGATGCAGACGTTGATGGAGCACACATCAATTGTTTGTTGTTGACTTTCTTTTACAGATACATGAGGGAATTAATTGACAAGGGCTATTTATACATTGCACAGCCACCCCTGTATAAAATAAAAGTTGGAAAGAAGGAAGTTTATATTTATACAGATGAGGAATTGAAATTAATAAGAGAAGAGAATGAAAATTTAGAAGTACAGAGATTCAAGGGTTTGGGAGAAATGAATTCTTCACAGTTATGGGAGACAACCATGAATCCTTCAAATAGAATACTGAAGAAGATAACAGTTGATGATGCAATATTGGCAGATGAAATGTTTTCTATTTTAATGGGGGAAGAAGTTGAACCGAGAAGGGAGTTTATTATAAAACATGCTAAGGAGGCAAATTTAGATATTTAAAATGCAGATTAAAGAAAGATTAATTCAGGAGGAAATGAAAGAGAGTTACATAGATTATGCTATGTCTGTCATAATGCAGAGAGCATTGCCTGATGTAAGAGATGGATTAAAACCGGTACACAGAAGAATTCTTTATTCAATGCATGAACTGGGGCTAGCTTCAAATAAATCCTATAAAAAATGTGCAAGGGTTGTCGGTGAAGTTTTGGGTAAATATCATCCTCATGGCGATCAAAGCGTTTATGATGCATTGGTTAGGTTAGCGCAGAATTTTTCATTGAGATATATGCTTGTTGATGGACAGGGAAATTTTGGAAGTATAGACGGCGATTCGGCAGCGGCAATGAGATATACTGAATCAAAATTAAGAAAAATATCCGAGGATTTGTTAAAGGACATTGAAAAAGAAACCGTAGATTTCATTCCTAATTTTGATAATTCACTGAAAGAGCCTGTTGTACTGCCTGCAAAAATTCCAAATTTACTGATTAATGGATCTTCTGGCATTGCAGTTGGCATGGCAACTAACATTCCACCACATAATATTTCTGAAATCATAAAAGCAGTGATTCATGCAATTGACAATGAATATGAAGTTGAAGACCTGATGAAATTTATCAAAGGTCCTGATTTTCCAACGGGTGCAACTATCTTGGGATATAATGGAATAAGATCTGCATACAAGACAGGAAAAGGAAAAATAAAAGTAAGAAGCAGAGTAAAAACTGAGAATGACAAGATAATTGTTTATGAGATTCCTTACATGATAAATAAAAGCTTATTGCTGGAAAACATTGCTGATTTAATCAAAGACAAAAGACTGCAGGGAATCTCTGATTTAAGGGATGAATCAAGCAGGGATGAAATAAGAATTGTGATTGAGCTGAAGAAAGGTGCAAATACTGATGTGATTCTTAATAATCTTTACAAGAACACACAGATGGAAGTTACTTATGGAATTAACATAGTTGCTCTTTATGGGAATGAGCCAAAATTAATGAATTTAAAAGATTTGGTTTATTATTTCATTGAGCACAGGAAAGATGTTGTTTTAAGAAGAACAAAGTTTGATCTGGATAAAACTGAAGCAAGAAAGCATATTTTAGAAGGAATATTAATTGCTTTAAGGAACATTGATAATGTTGTTGAGCTTATCAAGAAATCAAAAGATGTCAATACTGCCAAAGAATTATTGATTCATGATTATAATCTGTCTGACAAGCAGGCTCAGGCTATTCTAGATATGAAATTGTCAAGATTGACCAATCTGGAGCAGGACAAGATAAACAGCGAGCATAAAGAATTGATTGAATTGATAAAGGAATTGATAGAAATATTGAATTCTGAAGACAAGCTGAAGAAAATAATAAAAGATGAACTGAATGAGATTGAAAAGTTGTACAGAGATGAAAGAAGAACTGAAATTCTTGATGTCAATGATGAAGTCATAGAAGATGAAGATTTAATCAAGGAAGAAAATGTTGTTATTACATTCACTGATGACGGCTACATAAAATCAACAAAACTGGATGAATATAAACAGCAGAAAAGAGGAGGAAAAGGATTGATTGCTACAACAACAAAAGATGAGGACTTTGTAAGAGACTTGTTTGTTGCTTCTAACTTATCAAACATATTGCTGTTCACAAATGAAGGAAGAATTCACTGGCTGAAGGCCTACCAGATTCCTATGGGTACAAGGTATTCAAAAGGAAAAGCAATCGTCAATCTCATTGACCTTGGAAAGGATGAGAAAATAAACTCCCTGTTGCACTTGAAAGATTTTAATGAAGGTTATCTGATATTCTGCACTAAAAAAGGAATACTGAAAAAGACCGACATAAAATATTATTCAAATCCAAGAAAAGGCGGAATAAATGCAATCAATCTAAAGGAAAATGATGAAGTCGTGAATGTTCTTTATGTCAAGGGAAATGAGGAATTGATAATTGGTACAAAGAATGGATTGGCTATGAGATTCAATGATAGCGATGTTAATTCAGTGGGAAGAAATGCCTCTGGAGTTATTGGCATCAGATTAAAGAATGATCATGTGATTGGAATGGTAAAATCAGAGGGAAGTTTGTTTACTGTAACTGAGAATGGCTATGGAAAAAGAACATTGGCTGATGATTACAGACTTATTAAGAGAGGAGGAAAAGGAGTTTTGAACATCAAGACTAAATTCATCTATGATGATTCAAGAAATGAAAGCGTGGTTGGCATAAAAAATGTATTTGATGACGATGAATTAATGTTCATAACTAAAAATGGAGTAACTATAAGGGTTAAGGTTAATCAGTTCAAGAATATTGGAAGAAATACTTCTGGTGTAAGATTGATAAGATTGAATGATAATGATAAAGTTGTAAGTGTTGCTAAAGTAGTGAATGGAGAGTAATTTTATAAACTTTAATTATAATTTTTATTTATGTTAACCTTAGCAATTGAAAGCACAGCACATACATTTGGAGCTTCTGTAGTAAATTCAAAAGGAAAGATATTATCTGATATAAGAGACATGTATCAAACAAAGAAAGAAGGCTTGGAACCAAGAAAAGTTGCAGAACACCATAAGAATATTGGAGACCTGATAATAGAAAAGGCATTGAAAGACTCCAAAAAAAAGATGAAGGGCATTTCATTCATCTCTTTCAGCCAGGGGCCAGGGCTTCCATTATCTTTAGTTGAAGGCATGAGATTTGCAAAACTTCTGGCAAAAGCACACAAAAAACCATTGATAGGAGTAAACCACATATGTGCACATCTTGAAATTGGAAAATTACTGACGAAAGCAAGAAATCCTGTTTTTGTCTTCACTTCTGGAGCAAATACACAAATAATTGCGCATGAAGGGGGAAAATACAGAATATTCGGAGAATGCTTATCAATAGCTTTAGGAAATGCGCTGGATAAATTTGCAAGAGAGATTGGGCTGGGATTTCCAGGTGGACCCAAGATAGAGCAATTAGCAAAATCAGGAAAAAAATACATTGAGCTTCCCTATGTTGTAAAGGGAATGGATGTTGAATTTTCTGGAATAGTAACACATGCAATAAATTTATACAAGAAAGGAGTAAGCAAGGAAGATTTATGCTACTCATTGCAGGAAACTATGTTTGCTATGCTGGTTGAAGTTACTGAAAGAGCTTTGGCGCATTGCGACAAGAATGAAGTCTTGCTAATTGGCGGTGTGGCAGCAAACCAGAGATTATGTGAAATGCTGAATATAATGTGCAGAGAAAGAAAAGCAAAGTTCTATGCTGTTCCAATTAAATATTCAGGTGACAATGCAGCAATGATTGGATGGCAGGGGATATTAGAGCATAAGAAAAGAGAATCTTTTGACAAGATTGATATTAAACCTAACTGGAGAATAGATCAGGTAGAGACTATATGGATTAAATAGTACATCGTTAAGGCTCTGTAGAAAATCTCTTAAGAAGACTAAATTATGTTAAGATTACTATTAATTTAGCAGGGTTTTGAATTCTAAATCTCAGGCTAAAACTAAGAGTTAGTAACTTTTTCTACTAAGCCCATTGTTAAGTAAGTTTTATATACATACTTCAATAATAAATACTATGAAAAAAGAGGTGATAATTATATTTCTGATAGGAATATTATTAGTTTCTCCTTTTGTTTTAGCACAAGAGTCTCAAACTTATTCAGGTTTTGACAGGTTTGCAGACAATATTAAATTATTTTTTTCTGGCGGGGACAATAAAGTAATGTTAGCTTTAGAAATTAGAGAGAAAGAACTTAATTCAGCAACTAATAATTTAAAATTAGGAGAAGAAAACAAAGCAAAAAAAGAAATAGAATCAGCTATAAATATGCTTAAA
>JAGVZC010000029.1 GCA_018302885.1 Candidatus Woesearchaeota archaeon | reverse complement strand
GATAGAAATCCCCATTAATCTCCTGTCCCAATGTATTAAATGCCTTATATCTTAAATTACCTGGTTTTGGTATTGTAATTACAGGAGTTTCACCCACTGGAGTCTCAAACTGGAAATAACCCTCCTCATTTGTGGTTGCTGTGCTTCCATTTAATTCCACTGTTGCATCTGGAATTGGCTCTCCTTCAAATAAACCACGAATATACCCCTGCTGAGCCAATAAAGGCGTTAAACCTGCTGATAAGTACATTGCTGAACCAACAGCAAAGTCTCTAGCTTTTTTTAGAATACTTCTCTTTCTCAATCTAGATTTCTTCATTTTAACCCTGAAATAAGGGGTTTTTAGTATTTATAAATTTTCCTACTAATGGGTGAGGATAAAAAAATTAGAAACAACAATAGGATAATTTATATATTTATGGAAACAATTAATTATTATATTGCTGGAGGTAAAAATGGGACTAGAAAAAACTCTTGGAACTGAAGGTAAAAGAGATGTAAAAGGAAGTTCATATACCCCCTTGGAAGGGTTAAGTAGTATTGGAATTAAATATGATAGGGATAGTAAAAAACCAGAAGTAAACATAAGGGCTGATGGTGGATGGATATGCGCTTATTATATATTTGTACCTATCTTTGATTGTTAGTAATAATTTAGAAAATGGAAAAGGAATTTCTATTAGATAATCCAATTGATGTTCCAATAAAATTAAATTTTCATAAGATTGATGATGGATATCTGTGTATTGCAAGAGAAAAACCAAACTGGTTAAGTTTGAATGATTTAGAAAAGAAAGTCTTAACTGAATTAAACAAAGGAATTATATTAAGAGATAGCTTACTTAGTTTAATGAATCTTAATGAACAAGAAATAATTTCTATAGCAAAATCTTTACTTGAAAAAATAGATAAAAATGAATTTTATGAAAATGCAGTGAATATAATAGAAGATGGTGATTTAGCAATGCATTATTATATTACAAATATGTGCAATTTAGAATGCATACATTGTTATAGAGATGCTGGTAAATTTAAAGATAAAAACGAATTAACAACTCAGGAAATTAAAAATCTATTTGATGATTTTTCTAAACTAAGCAAAGGACCTGTATCTTTTTCTGGAGGAGAACCATTGAAGAGATCGGACTTCTTCGAAATAGTAGAATATATAAAGAATTTAGGAAACTCATTATCATTATATACAAATGGTATTTTGATAACAGGACAGAATTCCAAAAAAATATCTGAATTTTTTGATGCAGTTCAAATAAGTTTAGATGGCGCTACTCCAAAAATAAATGATGAAATTAGGGGAGAAGGCTCATTTAATAAAATCATAAGAGGAATTAATTATCTTGAAAATAGTATTATACCCATAACAATAAGTATGGTGGTTAATCCGATAAATGAAGAAGATATAAGATTAAATTTAAGGTATTTGTTAAAAGAAAGAATAAGAAACTCTAATGTTTCTATAAAGATAGGTGGTTTAGTAAGCTATGGCAGAGGAAAATGCATAGAGAAAGGAGATTCCATAGAATTAATTGAGAAAATTATAAATGATTCAGGAATTAAATCTTTTAAGAAAACGGATGTTCCAAGAAATATAAAGAATACTGGCTGTGGTTATGGTAAAGCAATGGTTCTTAATTATAATGGAGATATATTCTCCTGCTCAATCACTCAGGAAGAAGCTAGAATAGGAAACATAAAAAGCATGGGTATGGATGAAATATTTGAAAAGCTTGAACAAGCATCAGAATCAACTTCGGTTCATAATTTCAAAGAATGTAAGGAATGTGATTTAGAGTATATATGTGGTGGGGGTTGTAGAATTAAAAATAAAAAACAAACAGGAGATTTTACAAAACCCCATTGCGATGAGAAATACAAAGAAAGGATATATAAACAATTATATGGGATATTATCTTAATATGATTATAAGAATTAAAGATTTAACAAAATATTATGGAAAAACAAAAGCTTTACAAAATATAAATTTAGAGATTAAAGAAAATGAGACATTTGGTATCTTGGGTCCTAATGGAGCTGGAAAAACAACATTAATATCCATTTTAACTACAATTTTGAAACCCACCTCTGGAACCATATTTATAGGTAATTATGAAATTAGTAAAAAACCAAATGAAATAAGAAAGAATATAGGGGTAATATTTCAGGAACCAAGCTTAGATTTAGATTTAACAGCTTATGATAATCTATATTTTCATTCTAAACTATACAAGATTAAGAATTTCAAAAGGGAAATTAAGAAATTTTTACATTTAGTTGATTTATGGGATAAAAGGGATACTACCGTTAATAAATTTTCTGGGGGAATGAAAAGAAGATTAGAAATTGCTAGGGGATTATTACACAAACCAAAAATACTCTTTTTAGATGAACCTACATTGGGATTAGATCCACAAATGAGGTATAAAATATGGGAATATATTAAGAAATTGAAATATATCACAATAATACTAACAACACATTATATGGAAGAAGCCGACAAATTATGTGATAGGGTTGCAATAATAAATAATGGAGAAATAGTAGTTAAGGATTATACAAGAAAATTAAAAGAAGTGATAAAAGGAGATATAATAGAAATAAAAACAAATAATCAAAAATTAATACAAATATTGAAGAAAAAAGGTTATATAAAAAATATAACGGAAAAAAATGGAATAATTCAATTAACAGTTAAGGAGGGAAAATTAAAAATTCCAAAGATAATTGAATTGGCAAATAAAAATAAAATAAAAATAGATTCAGTTAATTTACATGAACCAACATTGGATGATGTTTTCTTGCATTATGTTGGAAAAACAATCAATGAAAAAGAAATGAATTACAAAGAAGAGATTAAATTTCGGATGAAAAGATGATACAAGAAATTTATACCATATGGTACAGAGAGATCAAAAAACTTTTAAGGAATAAAATAAAAATATTTATTAGTTTAATATTCCCTTTAGCTATTTTAATTATATTTGGTTATGGATTCGGTTCAGCATTTAGTATCCCTAATTTAAATGTGAATTATAATCAATTTTTATCAATTGGGATATTGGGGATGGTTTTACTTATGTACTCCCTAAGTTCTGGTATATCTGTATTGCAAGATAAAACATTTGGTTTTATGAAAGAGATACTTGTAGCACCAATATCAAGAAGTTCTATTGTTATAGGGAAAATATTGGGGGGGGCGACAGTAACATTATTTCATACTCTTCTTTTATTAATAGTAATGTTATCATTGAATTTAATAAGTATAAGTGGTTCAAATTTCTTGATTATATTAATATTTATGTTATTAATATCTTTTACATTTCTTGGACTTGGATTGATAATAGCTTCATTTATTTCAGAATCAGAGACATTTCATATTTTAATGCAGATAGTCATGATTCCTTTATTCTTCCTTTCTGGAATGTTTTTTCCAACAAACAATTTACCTATTTGGTTAAAAATTCCTTCTTACATAAACCCATTAACTTATGGAATAGATGGTCTTAGGGGGGTTATACTTTCAGTATCAGAAAAACCAATATTATATAATTTAGAAATCTCATTTATATTTTGTATATTCATTGTTTTTATTGGAGTCTATGTTTTTAATAAAAAAATGTGATTAATAACGAAAAATTTATATATTTTTGTTAACTCAAAAAATTAAAATGTATAAAGGATTATTAAAAGAAAATGATAATTTTTCCTTGGAAAATTTCTTTGAAGGAGATACTTGTATAGAGATTGAATTAGATTGGGTAGAATTGGGATATAAACCAAATGTGAAATTATTAACATCAATTTGTAATCCTATTTATTCAGATTCAAAAGAATAGGAGTAAATTATTTTATTCTTTTTTGTATATATTCAAGATATCTAAATTGAAATATGATTCTATTTCTTTTTCGAGAACCTATGGAATATGAACAATAAAGACAGGAATATAAGATAATATAATGTGAGCAACACAAAAACAGATATCAAAATACTATAAAAAGACAATCCTGAAAAATATTTTATGTCATCAAAACCAAGAAGAACAAATACAAATTCGTCAAATATCAATCCTGTCCCGATTCCAAACAAGTATAGGTCAAACTTGTGCAGTTCCTCGTTTCTTGAGAAGAACCTTGACATTGCTGCTATCAGAACAAGAACAACACCATGAAAAAAATGATGAACCTGCTGACCAAAAATATACCATGACTTGTCGGGAAAGAACAAGACCAAAATTCTTGTAACTATTATTGTGATTAAAACAATCCATGCAAATTTGAAGAAATCTTTTCTTTCTTTGTTCATATTATCCTTTCATAACAGCAAGAGGTTTTAATTTGACAACCAAATTACCAATTCCCAATTCATGACTTACTTTAACAACTTCATTGACATCCTTGTAGACTTCTGGGGCTTCCTCTACAATTGATTTCCATCCTCCTGCCTTGACCTCTATGTCCTGATTTTCAAGCTCTTTCTTAATTTCCTCTTCCCTGAATTTATTCAATGCGCTATGTCTTGACATTACTCTTCCTGCACCATGAGCTGTACTACCAAATGAAACTTCCTCTGCTTTATCTGTTCCAACCAAGATATAGGAGAATGTCCCCATACTTCCAGGAATCAGAACTGGCTGACCTGTCTTTTGATAAATTTTTGGGATTTCTTTTCTTCCAGGACCAAATGATCTTGTTGCGCCTTTTCTATGAACGCAGACTTTTTCCCCGTCATGCTCCTCAACTTTTGCTATGTTATGACAAACATCATAAATTAATTTCAGTTCAGAATCTGGAAAGAATTCCTTGAATGTCTCCCTTGTCCAGTGCATTATCATCTGTCTGTTGCAGAATGCATAATTAACAGCACAGCACATTGCCTTGTAATAATGCTGTCCAAGTTCAGACTTGAATGGAGCACAAATCAATTCCCTGTCAGGCAGATCTTCAAAACCATATTTTTCCTCCATTAGTTTTATGTAGTCAGAAGCAATCTGATGTCCAAATCCCCTTGAACCACAATGTATCATTACCAAAATATTATCCTTATTGACTCCGAATGCCTTTGCAGTCTTCTCATCAAATATTTTTTCAACTTTCTGGACTTCAAGGAAATGATTTCCTGCACCAAGGCTTCCAAGCTGAGGCATTCCTCTTTTTATTGCCCTATCACTTACAAATTTGAAATCAGCATCCTGCATTCTTCCATATTCTTCAGTCCTATCCTTGTCCTCTGAATTTGCATATCCTTTTTCAATGCACCAGTCAATTCCCTTTTCACAGACTTCTCTCAATTGCTTTTTGTCTATGCTTATTTTTGCTCCCTTGCCAACGCCTGAAGGAATATTCCTGTATAATCTGTCAAGTATCTCAGTTCTTTTTTTGAGAAAATCCTTTATTTTGATATTTGTGGTTAGAACACGAACGCCGCAATTTATATCATATCCAACACCACCCGGAGAAATTATTCCATTCTCCAAGTCAAATGCTGCTACACCTCCGATTGAAAAACCGTATCCCTGATGTGCATCTGGCATTGCTAAAGAATATTTTTTTATTCCGGGCAAGCATGCAACATTTTTTACCTGCTCCAAAGTCTTGTCCCCTTTGATGCTTTCAATTAATTTATCAGAAGCGTAAACTCTTCCAGGAACATTCATATTCCCTTCTTTTGGAATTTCCCATACATTCTCCTTTATTTTTTTTATATCTGCCATTTTAGAATTTAATAAAATTAAGTTTATATTATTTAAGTTTTCCTAATACCAGATGTTACTAATAAGTAAAGATTTATAAATGATTAATTTTCACAATAAATAAAATGATGAATGATTTAGTTAGAAATATAGTATTACCCTTTACTGTAATTTATAATTTATCTAATTTTATACCTGCTTTTTCTCAGGAAAGAAAAGTTGAAGTTGGGAATGTCCCGCATGTTGAGAATAATCTTGAAAAATCATTATTTTTCGGATGGAATAAACCTGAACAGGAATCAGAAAATCCAAATGAAATCAAATATAAAGATATAGGAAAAAAAATTGAAATCCTTACTGGCATGGATCTTTCAATTGAAGAATATATTGAAGAAGGAGACTTGAAGTTTTACAGAAATTATAAAAAAGATGAAAAAGAAAAGGCGCCTGATAACAGAAGAAAAGAAAAATTAAAATCAAATCTGGAGATACTGGAAGAAAGATTATTAGAAAAGGAAGGTATTGATTCTTTAGTAACAGATTATGATAAAGTAAGGCTTGCCGTTGAAAAACATAAACTTCTTCTTTCAATCAATAGGGGTGCTGATGGAAGGTATTTGCTGTACGATAAAAATGGAAATGTCAGAACTGACAGCACAGGAAAAAAAGCAATTCCAAAATATAATCCGAATAAGGAATACACTTTCCTGTATGTAGAACTTCCAACAATAGATAATCCAACGCCAGACAGCTATAAGATGGTTCATGTATTCTGTTTAGAAACCAATGAATTTGTTGCAACAGTTGAAAAATGGGAGTATCTTAAGGATCCAAGTAAATTAGACGGAAAAGTCCATCTTATTGATAATCGTTTTCCAGAAAAAAGAGCAGAAGAATTTTTAGGATATGTATCTAAAAAATACACCAATCAAAATTAAATATCAATAACCACCTGAATTGTAAATTTATCCTTTTCTTTTTTTATGAACATGTCATTGTAAGTTACTGCCTTGATATCCAGTCCTAATTTATATTCCTTTGAATTATCACCAGTTAGCTCAGCAGTCAATTCTTTACTTTTAATTTCAATTTTCTTTATTCTTGACAACAGAAAAAATTCAGTATTAAGCAAAAATAATATTTCTTCTAAAAAATTGTATAATAAAGATTTTTCATCAATTCCATTTATTTTGATTTTCTTGATAATTTTTTCCCTGACTTTTTCTTCAAAAATAACATTCATCATGGCATAGGCAGAATTTGAAAAAGCCTCTTTCATTGTCTTTCCGAAAGCCTGAAACTTAATGTCTGCAGTATGCTCCAGATATTCATATCTCATAAATTTATAAGTAATTAGTAATATTTATAAATTATTATTACAAGAATCCACTTATGAATAGTAAAAATAATTTAGAGAAGGTAATTGAACTTAACTCAAGGATACTAGGCTCAATATTATTTATAGAAGAAAATGTTTTGCTGGATACAAATATTTTAAGTGGTCCGTCATTACTAAAAACAGGAGATATAATAAAAGAATCATTAAAGAAAAATATCACCTATTTGGATGAATCTAATTGTGAGAAGTTAAAAATAATGGAGAAGTTTCTCAGTAAGATAGGAGACTATGTGGAATCTTTTGAATGGGTAGTTTCAGTTCCGGAAGTAATAGATGAAATGTCTAGATTCAAAGATCTTTGCAGAAACAGGAAAAAATTTATAATAGAAAATTCAAATAAGAATTTTATTAGCAACGATATTAACAATAACGCATTCGTTTCCTTCAAAAATCTTTGTAAACACTCAAAAAGAATAGTGGAGACATTGAAAAACAGAGAAATGAACAACAAATTTCAATTTGTAGGAAATAAGACTTATAGAAATTTTAAAGACCTTGTGAATTTGGGTTATAATTTATTTGTAAAGAAGGAGAAAACATGCCCAGATGATGGGTTGGTTGCTGGTGCTCTGACATTATTAAATAATGGGAAAGAACCTGTTGCAATAATCTCAAATGATAGAGGAATTTTTGATAGAGTAAGTATGATAAAATCCATCTATTTTACCTATCCTGGTATAGATTCTAAGATGTATAATAAGATAGCTTTATCTGGAATTTCAGTTTACTCATTCAATATAGACCTTGAAAGGTATATGCTGATTGGTAATACAAGATTCAAGGGAATGAAATTTTATCTTTCAAATTCCGGTGATAAGAGAGAAAATATCCAATGGGCAATGAATTATGTAAAAAAGAAAAATTTAGAATGTGAACTAATCACATAAAATTTAAATATATAAACATTACCTTAAAAATATGGATGAAGGCGTAAAAAAAGAGATTCTTGAAACATTAAAAGGTTCCATTGAAGCCATTGCAAAAGATGATGTCAAGAAATTAAGGGATTTATCAAACAGAATAATAAACTCATCATCCCTTGATCAGGACGAGGATGTAATCACCATGGCTGTTATGTTATATTCTCTTTCCAAAATATATGAAAGAACCGACTACAGGAAATATTCTGGATGGAAATTATTGAATGAAACAATAAGAAATTCATTGAGGGGCGCTTTATTTGCACTGGAAAACAGCGATGTAACAAATTTCGAGAAAAATATGAAAAACATACTTGATGTGATAGATAAGCTTGATAATAAATTAAAGAGCTACATAAAAGATGTTATTCATGATGCACAAATAGCAAGAGGTTCAAGATTGTATGAACACGGTTTATCCTTGGGAAGAACTGCAGAATTATTGGGAATAGACAAGTGGGAGCTTACAGAATATGTAAGCAAGACAGGAATAGCCGAGGTAAAAGAGGGGTTTACATTAACTGAGGAAAAAAGAATAAAAAGCTTGAGGAGATTATTCAATGAATGATTTAATATTTGACACATCTGCAATAATATCCATAGCAACAAATAATCTATTGGATGTTTTAGAACAATTAAAAAAGAAATTCAAGGGGGATTTTCTAATTTCAGATGCTGTCAAGATGGAAATTCTTGATAATCCGATAAAATCAAGAAAATACAAACTTGAAGCCATCATGATATCAAACCTCATACAAAATAACATTTTCAAGATTTACAGGAATATCAACATTGAAAATAAAACAATGAACCTGCTTAATCTATGCAACAATATCTTTTTGGCAGGTAACAAACCAATAAAAATACTTGACAAGGCTGAAGTTGAAGCACTGGTATTGACGCAATTATTGCAGGGAGTTTACATTGTTGATGAAAGGAACATAAGATTAATGGTTGAAGATTACAGAAAACTAGCTATTTTATTGGAGAGAAAATTAGACACTAAGATAACAATAAATAACCAAAACATAAGATTATTCAAGTCGGAAATAAAAGACATTACAATAGTAAGAAGTGCAGAGCTGATGACAATTGCATTCGAAAAGGGATTATTCAATGAATATGAAAATAAATATTCAAACAAAAGAGAAATACTTGATGGAATTCTTTGGGGATTGAGATTAAGGGGGTGCGCCATATCAACTGAGGAAATTGAAGAAGTTATCAAAATAGAAAAAGTTAAATAATTGAATTCTTATTTTAAATCTGCGGGGGTATAGCTCAACTTGGTAGAGTAATCGGCTCCAGTTGAACTTTTTGGAAAAGTTCACAAGAGATTTAGAAGAAACCGGTTGATCTGGGTTCAAATCCTAGTGCCCCCATTTACCATTCTAAAATGGTTGCATTACAGAAACCTTTATAAAGAAGTAACTTCTCTGAAATTTACAATCATAATCGGGGGGTTATATTATGAATAAAATATCTGAAAAAGCTCAAACTCTTTATACTAATGCTAAATTAGTTTCTCATTTCTTAAATGAAAATGTTATGAAACCAATATTAAAAAATCCAGTTGAATCAGCTGTTTTAACACTTATGGCTTATGGTGTTATTGGATGCGCTGCTCCAAAAACCACAAATTTATACTCTTTAGAAGAAAATAGAAAAGCAATGACTGTACAGGTTGATTCATTACAAGCAATTTATGATGGATTAAATGCTCCTATTGAAGCAAAACAATCAAAACGAGATTCAGTGATGAACAATCTTGAAATAAATTCAGACAGAATAAATAAATTAACAGGAATCAATTCTGGATTGGAAGATAGAGCAAAAATGTTATATGCAAGAGCAGATTCAATAAAAGCTGATTCATTAAATATCACAAATAAGATTAAAAGATTACATAAAGAAATAGTAAACTTTAGTGGTGACCTAACAACTGAAGAAGGTGCAGAAAGTTATAGAAAATTAGCTGCAGAAGAGAAAATGTGCAAAAATGCATTTGACAGCATTAAAACTTACAGGAATCAAGCAGCAGAACAAATTGAAGCTGTAGCTAAGAATAATGCAGCAAAAGATTCTTTATCAAGAAAAGCTTCAGAAGATACTTTAAGATATGATCAAATGAATTTTGAATTATCTGAATTAAAAGATCAAATTGGTGATTCTTCAAAGATTTTATTACGTAGATTGGATGATTTAAACCTCTCCTTAGAGGGGTTAAACAGAAAGCAAACATCATATGATGCAATGAAGAATATTTCTAGTGCATTAGGAGGTTTGAAAACACAAAATGAGAAAGTTAAGAATTTAGAATATCTTTTGGAAGAAATAAATTCTGCAATGGGCAAGAACAATACATTAAGAGATGACAGCACAAGAATAATATTGGCAACACTGAATCTTTTTGATGGGGGATTAGAAAATGCCAAAGAATTGTATGGTCCAACATTCTCTAAAGTCAAATCATTATTGGATTCATTAAATGGATTTAAAGGAAAATATGAAGATTTTATACAAAGAGAAAAGGATTTGCTTAGGTTGCAAGGAATTGACACAAGCGGAGTGGACCTTTCAGAATATCAGAAAATAATTCAAAATATTAAATCAATTACAAGCAAAAATTCTTCTATAACTCAAAAGGAATATGAAGGGTTAGATAAAGGAATCATAGAAGGAAAAAAAGCATTTGGAAGTGAAAGGGATTACGCGAGATATTTAGAAAAGAGAATCAAAAAAGCAGGTTCAGAATTAAATTCCACTGCAAAAGATGATACGGTTTTCTATGAAATTCTAGGAAATATAAGAAATTCATGGGATGGAAGATTATCCGAGTTAGAAGGAAGCATAGAAAGCTATGAAAAAGATGAATATAAAGGATTAAATAAAGATTTTTATAAGGATATAAAAGCAATAAGGGCATTGGTTAAAAGAATTGATACAGTAACCGGAAATAAAGGAAAAACAGAAACAAGCTGTGGAAAAAAACCCAGTTTTAGATTACCTGAATTAGAAACCATTGCCGGTGGAATGTCTGCTAACCTTTCAGAAGAGAGATACGGCGCTGATTTTGATATGGCATTCTATTTTGATGGCAGTAGGCTTTATCCATTTGTAACTCTTGGTGCAGAAATTGTAAATAAAGAAAATTCAGACAGCCATACAGGAAATCCTATGGGAAGAAACGGAAGATATTCTGTTCAAAAATGGAATGGAACAGAGGAAGGTATAATATATACAGCTGGATTTGGTTTAGGTGTTGATGTTTATAGAGGAACAGCTTTAGAAGCAGCAATGGAATTTCCATTAAATAGTTCAAAATATACAGAAACTGTCAATGAAAGAATATATAATTCTGATGGAACATTACATAGTCCTGTAGATGACTATTCTCATAAAAGCAAGGTAAAACAGAATCCTTTTGCATATCTTGGAGGAAAAATTCCTTTGGGTAAAGGATTTGCTTTAACAGGAGGATCAAGTGTTGGTGAAGGAAGAAAACCTGTACATAGCATTGGGGTGACAAAGAAATTTTAAAAGGAGATAGAAAATGAAAAAAATAATTTTGCTTATATTATCCATTTTATTATTATTGCCGTTAGCTAGCGCTGTAGAAATTGTTGATTTTTACTGGACAGATTCACAAACAGACACAATAACAATAAATAATGGCGAAACTGCACAATTTGAAGCTTATGTGGCAGATTACAGATCAGGTTACACAGTAAATATCTTCTTGGAAAATGATGAGACTGGAGAAATATCAAACATTTATTCACAAAATCATTATGCAGGAGAAGCAGAAATTATAAGATCAATAACAGAAAATCATTATTCTGAAGCAGGAGAATATACATTAAGAATCAATGCTTATCACGATAATGATCAGGAAACAGAAGTTTTGCATTTAACAGTAAATGAAAGAGATGGACCTGGACCAGATGAAAATATTCTTCCAGCAGTAAGCGATATCTCAGGCTATGATGATGTAAATTCAGGAACAATCAACTTTAGAGCTACTGCAAGCGATGAAGATGGAACTGTAACACAGGTTGAATTTCAGGTTCTTGATTACAATGACAATATAATTTTTGGAACACATGTTGATAGATACAGCCCTAACGGATGGACTTATTTATTTGACTCAGCAGACTTGGAATATTATATTGATACCTCAATAAGAGCAAGAGCTTATGATGGTGAGGAATGGGGGCAATGGTTCAGAGAAGGCTCATTTACAATAGATAATAGAGAAGGGCCTGGACCTGTAAATCATGCACCAACAATTGATTTATTATCACCAGAGAATATAGAAAGAGATGTTTCAGAGAGAGTAACACTAAGATGGAATGGTGAAGATGAGGATGGAGATGCACTATATTATACTGTAACAATTAATAATCAACAAAGATGCATTAATACTCAAGCAGAAGGCTGCACATTAAATTTAGAAAAAGACACAACTTATCATTGGTCAGTTTCTGTAACTGATGGACAGGAGACAACAATCAGCAATATATGGAGATTCACAACAATAAATGATCAGGGAAGAAGAAACACAGCACCAGATGTTAATATAATCTCTCCAAACAGCGGAGAATTAATAAAAGATATTTACAGAATAAGATGGAATGCTTTTGACAATGAGCAGCCATCAGATGATTTGAATGTCAAGATAGAATATTCAAAGAGATTTTTTATATTCAATCTGGAATGGACAACATTGTATGATGGGTATAATATTCCACAATATTATGATTTCAGCACAGAAAGGGTTGAAAATGGAAGATATACATTGAAGATAACTGTTGCTGACGGAGAAGGATTGCATGGAACTGAAAGAGTTAATTTTGAAATAGAAAATCTGAATGTAATTCCACCAAATCAAAATCAATATGCACCAGAGATAACTTCAGAACCAGTAATTAACGCATTTGTTAATGAAGATTATGAATATCAATTAGAGGCGGAAGACAGAGACAGACATTCAAAATTCAGTTATACATTATTATTAAATCCTGAAGGCATGGAAATAAGCAGAACAGGATTGATAACATGGATATCAAATCAAAAAGGATTATTTGAAGTTGAAGTTGAAGTTTCCGACGGAATTCACACAGATTCACAGAAATATGTTGTGGTTGTAAATGAAAAGAAATCAGAATCAGCAAGAAGGGAGATTCACAAGTTCAGCTTGTCAAATGCAATATTAACATATGATGACAGATATATATATGTATATCCAATGATAAGAAACTTGGGAAATCAACAGGAAGATGTTGAATTAATAGTATATAATGTAAACAACGGAGACATTGCGGTTGACAGATTTGAACTGGATTTAGTCGAGGGGAAATACAGCTATATACTGATGGAGAAACCAATTTCAGGATATTACACATTCAGGATAGAAGCAAAGAGTAATGACTACAGCGACATTATATATAGAAATTTGGAGGTTTTATAACTACCGTAAGGTTTATAAAGGAGTATTAACTTCAAAATAACAACATTATAATCATTTAATGTTACAGGGGGTTTAAATAAAATGATGAAAAAATTATTGAGCGTATTTTTAGTATTAGTTATTGCTTTAAGTGGAATTAGTTTCGCTGGAGCAGCAACGGCAGTGCCATTGGTTCCATTCAAGATTGTTGACGTGGACATAGACGGTACTGACATGAGTGATGTAAACACTTTATATGTTGAAAGAGGAGAAACTTTGAACATAAGAGTTGAAGTACAAACATCATCCTTGATAAAAGATGTTGACTATACTGTTGATGATGTAAGAGTTAAGGCAGACATCGCAGGATATGAATATGATGACATTGAAGACACCACAGAAATGTTTGACATGGAAGGTGGAGTAAGATATGTTAAAAATCTAAAATTAAGTATTCCTGAAGACATAGATGCTTCTGAAAATTATAAATTAAGAGTAAGAGTTTACAGTCAGGATTATGAAATAGACATATCATATGAATTGAGAGTTAAATCACAAAGACACTTATTAAACATTCAGGATGTAATTTTCACACCTGGTTTGGTATTAAATACTAACCAGCCATTATTCACAACTGTAAGAGTTGAGAATATGGGAGATAACAAGGAAGAAGATGTAAGAGTTGAAGTATCTGTTCCTGAGTTAGGAAGAAGTGGAATTACATACATTGATGAATTAGTTTCTGTTGAAAATGATGATGAAGAAACATCAGCATCAAGCGACACAATATACATGGATTTAAGAGGAGCTAAATCCGGAATTTATGAATTGTTTGTTAAGGTTGAATACAACAGAGGACATGACGAAGTAACAAAGAGTTACCAGTTAGTTATTGATGGTGCAACTGTAGCATCAGGCTTCATTGTTGAATCAGCTGAAAAATCAATCAGTTCAGAATCTGGACAGGGTATTGTTTACAAAATTGACATAGCAAACATGGGAAGCGATGCTAAAAGTTTCACAGCAGAAGTTTCTGGATTGAACTGGGGAAATTACAGAGTAGATCCAACACCAGTTGTTGTACAAGCAGGTTCAAATGGAGAAATGTTCATATATGTTTCACCAAATGAAGATGTTATTGGACAGAACACATTCACAGTAAATGTTAAAGAAGGCAGTAATGTTGTAAAAACAATTAACTTCGAAGCAAACATAAGTAAAGAAAAAAGTGAATGGAGCAATGTATTGACTGGTTTGGAAATTGGTTTTGTAGTCTTGTTAATAATCTTGGTTATTCTAGGGATAATCCTAGCAGTAACAAGAATGAACAAAAAGGAAGATGAAGAACCATTAGGCGAAAGTTATTACTAAGAAACTTTTTCTTTTTTTTTATTTTTTCAAAACGAAATCTTTATAATCAGAATACCTTGTGAAATAATTTAAAATGGTTTTTTCGAGAAGATTGGATCCAAAAGAAGTACCTGACTTATTGAATAGAATAATTAGGGATAAAATAAATCCAGGAGAAACAACAAGAATATTTAAAATTGAACACAGGGATAAAGGGGAAACTGATGATAGAAAAATTAATGAGAGCTATAAATCATCTTATTTGAACAATAATGAAGTTTTAGCATATTTAAATAAATATTTTAATCATAAAGACAATAAACCAATTTATACAGAAGCGTTATTATTTTCAGTGGAAGGATTTAGATCTTGTAGTTATATTATAGAACTAGATACGGATGAAAAAAACAGAAAAATTAGAACATCGATATCTTACAAATTAAAGAAATTAAAAAAATAATTTCTATTTTTCTTTACAATAATATTTATAAATATCTATAACTCTTGAAAAATAACAAAAGGGGGTTATAATTTATGAATAATAAACTAATCATTGTACTAATTGCTATTTTACTTATCATTCCTATGTCATTTGCATTTGAGCTAAATTCAAATGAATTGACAAGAACAACATGCCAGGGAAGCACCATATTGTTCACGGCAAGTGTTTTTGGCACTGGAAATTTCAATGTCAATCTGGATGGCTCTGCTTCATCATGGAGCACAGCAGTGCCACAGGGATTCATTCTCAACAACAATGCAAGAACAGTATACATTTACTCAACTCCAAATAATAATGTATATCCGGGCACTTATTCCTTAAATTTAATAGTATCAAACGGAGAGGAGACAAAAACAATCCCCTACACAATAAATGTTGAGAACTGCCATAATCTGCAGATAACTGGGGAAACTTACAAGGAAACATGCAAAGGACAAATAACTTCTTTCATCTATTCATTGACAAACTTAGGAAATTATGAGGAAATTTATCAATTAGGACTAGAAGCTCCTGATTTTCTTACATTAAGCCAGGATTTGATATCCTTATCGCCTGGAGAATCAAAGAATGCCTATGTTTATGCATCACAAAATTCTGAATCAACACAATTCACGCTATCAGCATTTAACAATAATGGAATAGGAGAGATAACATCAAGGCTACAGGTTAATTCATGCTATGATTTTACTGTATCCACAGACAAGGATCTTGTCAATTTCTGCGAGCATTCCACAGAATCAGTAAATGCTGGGATTACAAATGTTGGAATAAACAAGGACAGTTACAATCTGCAAATTGAAGGTCCTGCATGGGCTAATCTTGATAAACAAAGTCTAATTTTAAACCCATCACAATCTGGAAATACAAACATTGTATTAACTCCTGATTACGGGGTAAAGGGGAATTTTGACATTAATCTGATTGTAAACACAAATGAAATAAGCAAGAGAAAAACATTAAAGGCTCAGGTAAATAAATGCCATGATGTATTCCTTGACATAGAGGAAAAGGAAATTTCTTTGTGCAATAATGCGAAAGTCCCATTGATAATAAAAAACACAGGCTCATTTGAAAAAGAGTTCAGACTTGAGACATCTGAGCAATGGGTCGGCATGGACAATTATCAGGTTAAATTACAGCCAGGGGAAGAATTCACAACAAATATATACATTGATATTACCAATCTAGAAAAAATTAACTATGATGTTTTTGTAAGGGCAATTGCACTGGATTCATCTGAATTAAGCGTTGATGACAAGATAAAGGTAAATGTTCTTGATGAAATGCAATGCCATAACACTGAAATAATCTCTGATAATAACATTAAAGTAACGCAGGGAAGTTCAACCACGTTGCCTGTTACAATAAAAAATGAAGGAAATGAAAAATTAGTCTATGAAATAAGCATGACTGGCGATGGAAGCTCATTCACGCAACTAAATCCATCAATTCTGGAATTAAACCCTGATTCAGCTGAAACAATTTACCTGTATTCTGCTCCATCCACCGAGGTAAATCCAGGAGATTACAGCGTTGATGTAAGAGTTTCATACAATAATAATTTATTAAATTCAAAGAATATCAATATAAATGTAAAGGAATCTGAATTCAACCAGAAAGAATATGTTCCTTTAATATTAAGGATAAGCAATTTCTTAAAGAACTTATTTCCAAAAAGAATTGCCGTAGAAAATCAAAGTGAATTCATAAAGGAAGAGAATATTAAAGAAGAAATTATTAATGAAGAGCCTCCTGAAAATATTGTTGAAATCAATGAAGTTGATTTTAATAAAACAATTGATGCCAATAAAACAAGCTTTGTAAGCGGATTATACAACCAGGTTAAATCTTACTGGCTTTATGTTGCCGTCGGCATTGCAATAATAATCATATTAATTATAATATTCTCTGCAGGAAACAAGGAAGAGGATGATGAATTTGATGAGGAAGAAGAGGAGGTTGACTTCAAAGAAAAAAACAAGAAAAAAGACAAGGAAGAGGAAAAGCCATTAAAGATTGGAAGATGGATTTTAGGTGTCATAGTGATTCTTGGCTTGATATATTCGCAGATGAAATTAAAATGGATAAGTTATATAGTTAAATATGCCTCAATGCTGTGGAGTTACGTCATAATATACAAATTTTATGTTTTAATAGGCCTGATTCTGCTGTTAATTGTTATTTTAATAATAAAATACTGGGGTTCAATACTTGAATTCTTTGAAGAGGAAGAAAAACCTAAAAAGAAGAAGAGGAAGAAAAAATGAGCAATTATATTAATTATTTGCCACATAATATTACATAAATAAAAATTATTTGTTGGTTGTACCTGAAGTTATACTTGACAGTAAAAAAGCAACAATTGAATATTTTAATGGATTGGAAATTCCAATAGAGAGAATGGATACAATTCATTTAAATAATTGCAACGCTTTTTTAGTTGACAGAAAACAATTAGAAGCTGTGTTGATTTTAGAAGATGTTGAGTGAATTTAATGAATAAAAGATAATTATTTTATAGATGGTTGAATTTTTTTCTATCTAAAACATAATCAAACCATTCATTTATGTAATTATAACTTCAAACTTACTATCTTGGAAATTCCCTGCTGCATGCTTACACCATAAACCTGATCTGCTTCTGTGATAATCTGGTCATTGTGGCTGATGACTATGTACTGCGCCTTGTTTGAATACTGCTTGATTAACTTGCTTAATTTCATTGAATTATGCTTATCCAGTGAAGCATCAACCTCATCCATCAGATAGAAGCTTGCAGGCTGGAATTCCTGAATTGAGAATATAAATGCCAGCGTTGCCATTGTCTTTTCACCGCCGCTTAAGCTTTTAATATCCATGAACCTGTTTCCAGGAAGCTTAACCTTAATATCAATTCCATGCTCAAGTGGATTTTCCTTGTCTTCAAGATCCATGTATGCCTGCCCTTTGTCGCTCAAGCTCATGAAATTATCAATGAATTTCTTGTTTACAGCATTAAATGTTTTCATGAACAAATCCTTTTTCTTTCCGTCTATTTCTGCCATTAGACTAAGAACATCCTCTTTTTCAATCTTTAACTTATCATACTTTTCCGTCAGCTTTTCAAATCCTTTCTCAAGCTCCTCATAAATTTCCAATGCCCTTAGATTAACATTCCCAAATCTGTCAAATTCCTTTTCAAGCCTCTGGATTTCATACCTAAGCTCATCGTAATTAACATTCCTTTTTAATTTCTCATTCCTGAAAGGTTCATATTCCTTTTCAAGAGCTTCAGATTCTGCAGTAACCTTTGCCCTGTCAAGATTTAT
>JAGVZC010000028.1 GCA_018302885.1 Candidatus Woesearchaeota archaeon | reverse complement strand
CAAATTTTACAGTTAAATTGTTACTTTTTTGCAAATATTCTGCTATCTCTTTAAGTTTTATTTCTTTACCAGAACCTAAGTTAAATGTCCCTTTTATTACTTTTTTACATGAAATTATGAATGCACCCATTATATCGTCTACATATATAAAATCCCTGTGTTGTTCACCTTTTGTCATTGAAAATTCTTTATTTTTTATTATTGAATTTATTAATGAGGGAATAAACATATTTCCTTTTTGATATGGTCCATATACTACAGGCATTCTAAATATTGCGATTGGTTTGTTAAATACTTCTAAAAACAAATTGCAATAGTTCATATTTTCTTTGAATGGAGTTTCATTTTCATCTCCATAAAGTTCTGATGTATTTGGATATATAAATAAATCATATTTTATATCTTTAGTTGCCATTAACATGTTAATTGTTCCTTGAACATTTATCTCATATGTTTCCTTGATTAAATTAATATCCCTTGAATGATTAATAAAAGCTGCTAAATGAAATATTATATTAGGATTTATTTCACTAATCACTTTTTTTAATTCTTCAAAATTTTTAATATCTATTATATATTCTTTTTTTATTAATTCCTTTAATTCAGATTGATTCTTATCAATACAATAAATCTCAGCTTCTTCTTTTGCCAATCTTTTTATTAAGTTTTTACCTATAAATCCATTAGCCCCAGTTATTAGAACGCTTTTTCCTTTTAGAGACATTTTATATATTATTTTTATACCACTCAATTGTTTTTTGTAAACTTTCTTCTATGCTATGTTTTGGCTCCCAACCAAGAATTCTTTTTATCTTTTCTCCATTTAGATATTGGTGCTTTATTTCTCCTTTTGCTTCATTTAATATTTCTGGTTCTAAATCAGAATTCATATTTTTTAATATTAATTTGACTAATTCTAAAATATTTAATCTATTGCCTGTTGAGATATTGAACGCTTCTCCTTTTATATCATCTCTATGTAAATTCTCTGCGATTGTTAAATAACCGTCAACTGCATCTGGAATAAATATAAAATCTCTAATATAATTTCCATCACTTCTTATTAAGGGTCTTTTATTTCTTAATACATTTTTTATTGTTTCAGGCACTATTCTGTTAAAATTTAAATCTCCTGGACCGTAGAAATTACCACATCTCGTAATTGCTATAGACAATCCGTATGTTTTATAATAAGATTGGGATATTAAATCAACACAAGATTTTGAAACATCATAAGGGTGTTCTCCTTGTAATGGTGCTGTTTCATTATAAGGTAATTCTTTTTGACTTCCATATGCTTTATCACTTGATGCAATTAATATCCTTTTGATATTATCTTTGTGTAACCTACATGCTTCTAAAACATTCCATGTTCCTCTTATATTTGCTTCAAATGTTGCTAAAGGACTTTTATTTGCTATTGTTACTATGGGTTGAGCTGCTAAATGAAATACAGTATCAATTTCATATTCATTTAATGCTCTTTCAATTAATGAAAAATCCTCTATTTTTCCCCTAACTATTGTTACCTTATCACATAATCCTTCAGAGAAAAATATTGATTTTGGAACATAATCTCTTACAAGAACAACAATCCTATGTGTTTTTAATTCCAGTAGTCTTTTTATTAGATTGCTACCTAATAACCCGCTTCCTCCAGTTATTAATACATTTTTATCTTCCCAGAAATTATTCATACTTAATATTATTTTAAGAAAATTTATAAGGTTTTTTGTTAATTTGACATTAGCCCTTTCAGCATCAAATCTCTGATAAATTCTACTTCACTTTTATCATAAAACTCTGATATTATTCCCATATTCCTGTTTTCTTTAATAGTTTTTTCTAATAAATTTCTAATATCCGTTCTTCCTAGCTCTCTTGTTTGTGTTATAATCATATTTGTTATTCCTTCTTTTTCTGTTTGTTCATCTTTTTTATGATAAAATTTGTTTTCTTTAGCCCTTATATATCCAGTAGATATCCCCCCCAATAATGATGATCTTATTGCTGTGTAATACTCCCCAGCAAAACCCGTAAGATCTGCAATCCTTGCCATTCTCATTGTATAATTCATTAATTCTGGGTAATTTGGATGTGTTGTGTTAAATATAGAAACCCCAGTTGTACTTTCACCTATCTTTTTATATGCGGCATCAGCATTTAGTCCGTATTTATCATCTTTTACTATCAATTTTTCAGAACTTATAGCTAAAGAATGAAATAGCTCATGGATTTTTCTTAAATTACTATTTTTTTCATACACTGCTAATTTAACTTGAATATCTCTAGATCCTGGAGCATACAATGTGTTTTCTTTTTCTACTTTCTCCATCAATTCTATTAATAATTCTAGAGAATCACCTTTTACAGATAGTTGATCAATGTCAATACTTCCAATTATATACTTTTTTTCATAGAATGTGGGATTAAAGACTATTTGTCTGAAACTAACACCCGACCCCCTATTTTTTGGATCATATAATAACCATAGATTAAGTGGTAATCCTTCTAATTTTTTTTTTATTTTTTCTCTTAATTCTTCGTTTATATTATCATTTGTAGTTAGTTTTAAACCGAAATTTAATTTATATCTTTTTGATAAGCCTAATCCAATAATAAGATTATCTATCCCTTTTTCAAATTCATTTAAACTTTCTTCATTATTGATAAAATGTCTTGCAACAATATATTTTTCCATTTTGGTTATAAACATTTGATTCTTTATAAATCTTTTACTTATACTACTTTAGAATGATTAATTATTCCCAAACTTTCCATAAAGGATTGGTTTCCCATAAGTTATTTAGATATGTTGCATCCCTTATTGTATCCATACACTGCCAGAAATCTTTATGTTTGTATGCCATAAATTGTCCTTCTTTAGCCAAATTTTTTAATGGTTCTCCTTCAAGCATACAAGATTCGTCTGTTGTTAAATAATTGAATATTCTCTTGTTAAATGCAAAAAATCCGCCATCTATCCATCCTTCATGTATTAGATGCTTCTTTTTGAAGTCACTTATGGTATTATTTTCTTCTATATCTAGTAAACCAAACCTTGTTGATGGTCTTACAGAAGTAACAGTCCCTATTTTCCCATGACTTAAATGAAAATCAAGCAATTCTTTTATGTTTACGTTAGAAACTCCATCACCATATGTCAATAAGAAATTATCCCCATCAACATATTTTTCGATTTGTTTTATCCTTGATCCTGTTTCTGATTTCAGACCAGTTTCTGCAAAGGTAATATTCCAATCTTCCATATCATTTTCACCATGTCTTGTTAAGATGTTTGATTTTGGATTGAATGTAAAATCTTTTGTTATTTTATCATAGTTTAAGAAGAAATTCTTAATCATATGTCCTTTGTATCCAAGGCACAGTATAAAATCCCTGAATCCATAATGGGAATATATCTTCATTATATGCCATAAAATTGGCATTCCCCCAATTTCTACCAGTGGTTTTGGTTTGAATTCAGTCTCTTCTTTTAATCTTGTTCCCTGCCCACCACACAATATTACAACTTTCATGTTTTGGTTATATAATAAAATTTAATAAACATTTCTATTTTTTACCTGAATTTCCATAATTGAATTTTTTGAATAAACATATAATTTCTTGATTTTATTAACTTACAATTCTTTTTTAAAATATTTTGTATACTATTGAATTCTGATTTGTGAATATCATATTTTTCACTTTCCCATTCTAAATCCTGAGTCATGCTATTTAAAAAATTACTTAAAAAATTCATTTTTGGTATTGCAGTAATTATTTTTATATTTTTATTCATTTTTTTAAAGTCATTTAATGTTTTTTGTAACTCCACCTTATTTAAATGTTCCAATACATTGATACAAAAAATAAAATTTGGAGAAACTTTAGTATAATCTTCAATATCACTGTATTTCTTGTTTATGTCATAACCAATATAACTAAAACTTTTATCCTTTGATTTTAGTATTTTTTTAAGCTGCTGGCAACTGCATCCAAAATCAAGTATTAAAGAATTATTTAACTTCCAATATTTGCTTATATTTAATGCCGACTTTAATAATCCATTAAAATACTCTCTTATCAACGGATTTTTGTTTTGATAACAGAATTCTTCTATACTTACATCTTTCTTTTTTTTGTTACCACCCATTAATTTTATAATGAGGTTTTTTGGGATATATTTGTCATAATTCCTTTTGTGTATATTCATCTTGATTTTTTATGAGTAAACTTTAATAAATCTTTCTCATTTATTTTATAAATGAAATTTTTAAAAAAATACTTTGAATTTATATTTGCTTTTTTACTTATTGTTATACTCTTTATATTAAAATATCCTGTTTTAAAATTACCTTATTCTTGGGATGTTATGAATTATGTTATTCCAGCCGCCCAATTTATATATGAAAATAGTTTTACAATATTCCTTTGGAATTATAGTAATGGACACCCCCCTTTTTATTTTATATTATTGGGTTTTGTTTTTAAATTATTTGGAAATTCACAGCTTGTTGCTCATTTAGTCACTTTGTTTTTTTCTTTTTTAGCAGTTTATTACACTTATCTATTAGGTAAATTTTTGTTTAATAGAAAAATTGGTATTATTGCATCTTTTTTAATGTTTTTTTCTCCAACTTTCTTTTCTCATTCTGGTATGTCCCATACTGCGATTCCTTTAACTGCTTTAAGTATAATTTCCATATACTATTTCCTAAAAGGAAACAATTTTCTCTATATAATTTTTTCATCTTTACTTGTTTTAACTGAAGAAAGAGCTATTGCAATTCCCCTTGTTTTGTTATTTTATAAAATATTTAAAGAGAAGAAGATTAATATTAAGAAGAATATTATTCTCTTTGTTCCTATTCTTGTTTTTATTCTTTGGTTGTTGTCAAATAAATTATATTATGGATATTTCTTATGGCCTGCAAGTTCTTCTCTTGTATCTTTTAATATTATTAGGGTGTTTCTTAACGCTTTTATGGTTCTTAAAAATTTATTCTTTGATTATTACAGATGGATTTTAACTTCTTTTATTATAATATCTTGTTTTAGTTTTAAATTATTAAAAGATAAAAAAAGGATTTTATTTTCATTAATATATCCTTTGATATTATTTGTATTAATGTTTAATTTACCTAGATTATCCATCTATTTTGATAAGTATTTTCCACATATAATTGATTATTTTATTATTGTTAAAGAATTTAGTGTATTATTTGCTTTATTATTTTTTATTTTAATATTATCTTTCAACAAGTTTTTTAACTTTTGGAATAATAAAAAAATTTATCCCATTTATTTTACTTTTATTTTTATGTTTTTATCCTATTTTTTAGTGATTCCTTTTGCCCCAAGATATGCACTTCCAGTTTATCCTATTATTTTTATTTTATTTTCTTTATCTTTAGTTAAAATTTTTAAAAAATATTCTTATGTTATTTTTGTTATTTTATTAATATTATTTTCTACGCAATGGACAGGAAATCATTCAGATGTTGGCTTTGTTCTTGAGTATAATATGGAATATGTTGATGCTGTTAAAACACATGAAATGGCTACTCATTATTTAGAAAAAAATTTTCCTGATGCGGTTATACTTGTTTCTTATCCTCAATCTTTGGAACTTCAGTATCCTTATCTTGGTTATGTAGAAAAGCCATTGAATGTTATTTCAATACCTCCTTTTCCTGGTTTGACTTCAAAAAATATTACTATTTCTCTTAATTCTGATAAATATAATAAAACAATTGATTTGAATTCCATAGATATAATTTATTCTTCTGACCAAGAATTTAAAACTAGGTATTCAAGAGAGTTAAATAAAATATTAAATAAAACCCTTATAAAAGAATTTGAATTGAATAATAAAACAGTAAAAATTTATGAAGTTGATAAAAGCAAAACTTATCCTTTTTATATTGTTCCTATGGATTAGTCTTACAATTTTTAATTTCATTAACAACGGTTTTTACATCTTTTTTATTCATTATTGGGGATAGGGGCAGAGATAATATTTCTTCATAGAGTTCTTCAGCATTTTTACATATGCCTTTTTTATAACCAAGATTCCTGTAATATTCAAAGTAATGAATTGGTGTGTAATGGACATGACAACCTATCCCTCTTTTATTTAATTCAATGAAAAGTTTGTTTCTGTTGATACCAAATTCATTCTCTTTAATTTTTATAATATAATAAGCCCAGCTTGATTTTGCATAATCTTTTTCTATGGGTAATTCTATTCCTTTAATGTCTTTTAATAATTCACTATAATATTCTACCAACCCTCTTCTTTTTTTGTTAAATTCTTCTAATTTTTTAAGTTGAGATACTCCAACTGCGCATTGAAATTCTCCTAATCTATAATTATATCCTGGACCAATACATTCTCTAAACCACGGATTTGTTTTTATCCTTTCATTTTTATAATTGTGTCTGTCTGGATAAACTATTCCATGATTTCTATATATATCTGCATATTCTGCTATTTTTTTATTATTGGTTGTTATCATTCCACCTTCTCCCAATGTGGAAATATTTTTTTGAGTATGAAAGCTAAATACATGAGCGTCTCCTTCCTCATTTCCTATCTTTTTACCTTTGTATTCAGAACCTATTGAAAGAGCACAATCCCCCAATATCTTTATGTTATTTTCTTTTGCAATTTTGTTTATCTCATCCATTTCGCAAGGATGCCCTAAATGATGCACTGGAATTATTGCTTTTGTATTTGAATTTATTTTTTCTTTTATAGATTCTGCTGATATGTTTAAAGTATCTTTATCTATATCCGCGAATACGGGTTTTCCTTCACATAACAATATAGAATTGGCAGTTGCCACCCAAGTTATGGGTGTTGTGATTACCTCATCTCCTTTTTTTATATTCATTGCTTTTAATGCCAAATGTAATCCTGCAGTTCCACTTGAAACACTTATTGCATATTTACATCCAATATACTCAGAAAATTTCTTTTCAAATTCATCTCTTAATTTATATTTTATTTTATTATCATATGATGAAATTAGACTTTTTATTTGTTCAATATCTAATTCGTCATATATATTCCCGTATGTGTAAAAAGGTACTTTGAATTCCATTTTAATTAAAGGAAATTTGCAATTTTGATAATCTTGGTAGCCCTTTTTCTTTATTATAATACAACTCAATATAATTTTTATACCATTCAACTGTCTTTTTTAATCCTTCTTCAAAAGATATTTTCGGCTCCCACCCCAATATTTCTTTAGCTTTTTTGTTTTCGCAAAACATTTTCCATATTTCTGTTGGTCTATACTCCAGTGAACCTATGCTTAATTTTGAATTCGAATTAGTTAATTTATATATTTTTAATATTAAATTCTTTATTGATATGTCCTGTCCTGAACCCAAATTTATTATTTTTCCTACTACCCCCTCTTTTTCTGCTGCTAAAATAAATCCATCAATAATATTTTCTACAAAATTAAATTCCCTTGTTTGTTTACCTTCCGTTGATTTGATCTCATTTCCTAATAAACAATTTATTATTATTTCAGGAATTATTGCCTTTTCACTTTGGTAAGGACCAAAATTGTTGAAAGGTCTTAAAACAATTACAGGATATTTATCTTGATGATATCTCATTCTTGCATATAATTCACCAGAATATTTTGTTATACTGTATGGAGATATTGGTCTGGGATTAAAATCTTCTTTAAATGGTACCTTTTCCTGATAACCATATATCTCTGAAGTAGAAGTGTAAATAAATTTAGAACATCCTTTACATGCTTCCATTAGATTAGCTGTTCCTTTTGCATTTACATCAAAACATTGTGAAACATGAGTAAAACTATGTCCCACATGATTATAAGCAGCCAAATGATAAATAATTTCTGGTTTTAGTTTTTTTATTTGTTCTAAGGAATCGATATCCCTTATATCTGCTTCAATTACATTTAATTTTTCCCATATATCGGATAATCTTGCATTGTCTATTAAACTATTATACTTTGTTATTATAGAAACATTTGCTCCTAAATTTACTAGTTTTCTTGTTAGATGAGACCCTATGAATCCTGCTGCTCCAGTTACTAAAATATTTTTATTCTTCATTTTCACCCCAATATGTATAATATTTAAAGATATTATCTGCTATCTTTTTTTGTGAATGAGTGTTAAATGTTATATTTAAACCTTCATGATAATAAGCCCTCATTTTTCCCATACTTATAATCTTTTGGAAAAATAATGTCCACCCCTCTTCTCCTTTTGTATTAAGCAAATCTTTTGTAATATAATTAAAAGCTTCTTTTTCTATTATGGAATACCCCATATAATAATTTAATTTTGGTTTTTCTTTAAATTCAATTATTTTGTTATCTTTTTTTATATTAATTAAACCAAAAGGACTTTGCACTGAACTTGCTACAATTGTCATGAGAGCATCCGAGGAATTATGCGACTCCAACAATTTTTTAAAATCTATATCCGCATAAGTATCCCCATAAGCCACTATTATTTTATCCTCAATTAAATCTTTTATGTCATAAATTCTTTTTAACATAGTTGCTTCTTCTCCAGAATCAGAATATTGAATGTTATAATTTGAGAATTTATTAAAATAATTCTTTATTAAACTTCCTTTGTAACCTATACAAAATATAAAATCATTAAAACCCTTATTTGAATATAAATTTACTGCCTGATGCAATATGGGTTTTCCATCTATTTCTACTAATGGTTTTGGAATATCATTAGTTATAGGTTTTAGTCTTACCCCCTTTCCTCCGCATAATATTACAATCTTTGGAGTTTTCATATTTTTGATTTATAGATTAAACTTATAAATATTCCTTTTGAAAGGGAATATTTAAAAATTTGATATAAATAGTTCTTTTATGAAAGTTCCTGAATTGTCTGTGGTAATCCCTTTTTATAATGAGGAAAAAACCATTGAACCATTAACAAATACATTGATAAATAAATTTAATAAAAGTAATATCAATTACGAATTAATCCTTGTTGATAATGGTTCTAGCGACAATACCCCTAAAATAGCAGATAATCTGTCTAAAAAATACAAAGATGTTAAAACAGTTCATGTTAAAATTAATCAAGGATATGGTTTTGGAATATTAAGTGGCTTTAAAGTGTCTTATGGAGAATATATTGGTTATATGGATGGGGATTTTGAAATTGATCCAGAAAGCATAATAAAACTATATAAAAAAGTTAGAAAGTATAATGCAGATATTGGAAAAGGAATAAGAGATAAGAAAGAAGCTAATATCTTCAAGGCTTTGGCTTCTTTTGGTTATGATTTTTTATTCTTTATTTTATTCTTCAAATTTATAAAGCAAGTTAATGCAAATCCTAAAATAATTAGAAGATATTGTTATAATAAAATGAATCTTAATTCCAAGGATTGGTTTATAGATTCTGAAATAATAATTAAAGCATTAAAAAATAATTATAAAGTTGTTAATCAAACAGTATCATATAAACCAAGAGAATCTGGGGAATCTCATTTAAAATTTTTTGATTTATTTCCTGTTATCTTTAAATATTTTAAGAACATAATTAAAGCAAGATTTTTTTATTAATTAAATTTATACAAACAAACATTGTTTATTTGATTGATTTTATTTAAATTACAACTTTCTAAGAAATTACAATCTTCATCGTAAGATATTAGATAATCATTTTTGAGATACTCTTTGTTTTCTACTAATGAATTGCAGTCTTTATTTTTTACACTATTACCGAATTCCCTTAATCTACTAAAATATTCTTCACTAGGTATCTTATACCATCCAGATGGCGTTGAAATATTCAAATAAATTGGTGCATAAGAATAATATGCTTTACCATAACTTGTTTTTGAATGACTGTCTGTCATCAAAAAATTAGTATCTATTTCCTTCATTATTTCTAATGTATCTTTTTCTAATTGAGTATGCCCTATAAACCAAGGAGTGTAAAACATGCTTATTAAAACGCTTATTATAGAAATTATTATAATTCCAATTAAAAATAATTTATTTATTTTAAATTCTTTAAAGAATAAAAAGAATATGAAAAATAATAAAAATCCCATGAAAACATCAGGATATATATATTTCAATATTGGTAAAAATGCAGGAATCCTGAATAAAAGCATTATTGCTATCAATGCAATTGGAGAATAAAACAAGATCTCTTTTTTTTCATATTTTTTATTTTTAAGATATTTCCATAATATCCAAAGAAATACTAAAGGTATTATTATTGTAAATATGTTTTCTAATAAATAACTTCCACTGAAATTTAGGAGATTTGCTCCAATGGGATAAATTGTTCCTGCACTATTATAAAAATCCTTTATGTAAGGAATTACCCAAAAAGAATCAATAAGAAATGAAATTAAAATAATCAACAATATTTTTATTCTTGTTTTTCCTTCTTTTATTAGTAATAATGACAACCATAATATTGAAGATAATATAGCAACTGTCTGATGAGATATTATTAAGAGAGCATATATAGGAATAATAAATAAAATATACCAATCAAATTTTTTATCTTTATAATATAAAACAATAAAAGCAAATAATACAAAAACCATAAATGCAAAAAATTCGGGCAATCTTCCTAATCTTATATAATTACCTATGGCAGCTGCATTTGTGAATAATAATAGAAAGAATAGAATTCTTTTTTCTTTTGTTAATTTGAATTTATTTCCAAATTTATATATTATCAAAAAACCAAATAAGAATATCAAAATCATAGATATATACGCTGTTACTAAATAATTATTTGTTATTAAATTAATTAAATAACTAAAAAAATACCATCCGGGAGCTACCAGTTTGAAAGTGATAAATCCATTATACCAATATGAACAAAATTGATGAAACCCGCATTCTTTTAAAAAAAACAATAAAGAGATATATGAAGACCAATCATTTGTCAAATCCAATGGAAATTGCTTTGTTATTTTAGATTGATTTATTATTCTCACTAAAAAATTTATTCCCAGAATTAAAATTGGAATATATAACCATCCTTTATATGTTTTGGATTTCATATTAAGTATATTCTGGTTTTACTTTATTTACTTCCACATCCACTGATGTTCCATAATATTCTTCAGGTACTGTTAAATTTTCTGGATAAGACATTTCCCAAATTTTTAATGGCCCTATTAACCTTCCCTCATAAATAGATAAAGGCAATGAATTTTCGTCATTATACACTAATTTGAAATATTCCCCTTTTTGATTGAATAAATATAGTCTTGTGAATAATGTTCTTTTTACTCTTGGAGATAAGTATAATAAAGCTCCCATTGAATTCTGCTGGTTTCCACTTATTGTAGGAATTATTCTTAAACATGCATCTATTCCTTTTGGGTTATCAAAATTTATTTCCTGATCATTAAAATATACACAATTTATTGGTATTTCCATTTGTTGTCCGTTATAGATTAATATCCCTCTTGGCTGCACAAAATTTACTCCAATTTGCTGTCCATCTTCTTCTACAGTCTGTGTTTCTATGATAAATGCACCAAATGCTGCGGATCTTCTTGGGTATAATTTTCCTTCGTAAATTAAATCTTCATCAATAACTGTTCCACCACCATACACATATGCCACCCCATTTCTTGTTTCCATGGTATCTTGTGGTCTTAAGGTAAATGTACTTATCCATGAATATCTATCATATTCTCCATCTGATCCTATTGATGAATATGCAGGATATTTCCCTATTTCATCTGAAATTATTAATAAATGAGTTGCATTACTTGCTTTTAGCAATTCTAATGCTTCTATATTAGTTTGTCCAGTTAATACATGCCTTCCTATAAAATAATTAATTGCTCCCCTTGCATTTCCTCCATCACTTAAAGTTGCTCTGTTGGCTCCTGTCTGCACTAAATAACCATAATCCCACCAATGAGCAAATACTGAATTTTCAGGAGTATTTTCTCTTACCCATTGCATTGCTACCTGCCATTGTGTATTATATACTGTTCCAGAATATTGTGCCTGTACAGAGCTTGTTTTGTAAAATCCAATAAACAAGGAACCTACAATTACTATAATTATTAATATTATTATAATTTTATACAATCTTTCCTTTAATTTTGATGCTGATTCATATAATTTAACTACAAGATATGCAAATACTATTGTAGTTATTGGAGCAAATATATACAACAATCTTATAGCACTTCTCGCAGCAACAATCATTATTATAAACCATATCAAAATAAATATTAGAGATTCATTTATCTCTTTTAATTTTTCAAAAAGATTAATATTTTTATAATATATTCTTAAATAAGAATATGTCAAGACGGCAATTAATAACAATAGCGATCCTAAATAAATTGTTATTGATAATGAAGTTTCTCCATTGAATATCGAACTTGGAGAATATCTAGTGAATATAAATCCAAAGACAAAAAAAGTGTACACCGCTGTTAATTTCCATGTATATCTTTTTGATATTATTTTTACTATTTCATAGAATAATATTATAGAACCTATGATTATTAGCCATATATATGACTTACCAAACTGGCTGAACCAATCAGTTATATATGGCTGATGAGATTCTGCTACTGTGATAACCCATCTGTTTGTTGCAAAAGGCTTTGTAAGCGTTATGAATATATCTGATATTTTTGATACCAAAAAATTAGGTCCTTGTTCTATGAATAGTAATATTGTTCCTATTACTAGCGTTATTATAAAACTAGTAACAATATTGGGTAATTTTAAATTTATTTTTATTATTTTTTTATCAAATATTAAATAATTTACTAATCCGACAACAAATGCAAACAATGCCACTGAAGTTGTCAATGAAGTTGTTAGTGTTACAATATCAAATCTTGATGCGTAAAATATCCTTAATATTATAAATGAGGAAAATAACCATGTTGAGTAAGCATATAATTTATTTTTGTCAAATTTGTTTAAAAACATAGTTACTAATGCAAAAGCACCAATTGTTAGGAATATGAAACTTACACCACCCCAGGTCATTCCCATCAATGCCGTTGATATTCCAGCCAGCAGGGCAGTTATTAATGATTTTTTCAGATTATTTTGTTTCCAGGAATAAATGAAGAAATAAAATGCCATAAACATAAACATTGTACCAAGAGCTTCTTTATCTGAAACTCCAGCCATTGTTCTGAAAAGAAATGCCGGAATTACAATGAGAAATGCAGACGCTATCAATGCTGCCTTGTAATTCAACAGTTTTTTTGTTAAAAGGAAAAAGAATACAAGCCCTATAGCCAATGCTACTGGGGGATATATTATATTGGCGTATTCAATTGTAACTGCCTGATTAAAGAAATGAAGGAATTTGTACAAATAAACCATCAAGTGAGATAATAAACTGAATTCCTGAACACCGGTAAATCCTAACGGATAATATCTTAATGTATCCACGGCCATTAAATTTCCATTTTGTAAAATATACTGACTATACCTTAGGAATGCAAGTGCATCAGGATCAGCAGGAATATATTTTCCTGTTGTAATATCCTTTAAAAAAGGAAGATTTGCTGTTCTTATTTTATAACTTAGCCATATTATTACTACTAAAATTATATACTGAATATAATCCCCATATTTCTTTAGAATTTTTATTGCCTTCTCTTTCCTTTTTTCAAGTTCAACATTCTCTCTTTTTTCTTCTTCCATTCCATTGAATAAATTAATTATATTTTATAAATCTATTGAAACGCCGTGGGCAGGATTCGAACCTGCACGTCCAGAAGGACACCAGCTCTCAAGGCTGGCGCAATACCAGGTTATGCGACCACGGCATAATATTCTTAATTATTATGACTTTTAAAATGTTTTTGTTAGAAAAACAAGGGTGTTACGAACACTTCTATAATTGATCCTACTATTAGGAAAACTATTGACAATAATATTAAATCCACAGAATCTCTTAGAATTCTTTTTTTATTTTCTCCCATCAAATCATTATTTATTATTGCCACAGAGATTATTCCACCAGCCAAACCAGCCATAAAATATGCCAATATTTCAAAAACGCCATGCGTCATATATCTCATTAATGACAGGGGAATCCCTATAAGATGGGATCCGAACAAACCAAGCCTTTCTGTTGCAAATGAACCCATTGCTGCTCCTATTACAGATGCATTCCATGTCAAGATGAATATTGCTCCTGCTCCGAAGAATAATGAGAAGAACAGACAGAATAACATTACCTTGAAATTATTTATGAATATTCTTAATAATATTCCTGAGTTTACAAGCAAGTTTCCGGATATCTTTGAGTTTATTGAACTAATCGTGTTTAATTGAGTATGAAATAATATTTGTGTTGTGCTTGGCGGCAAAAAAACAAACCACAATGAATATGCCACTATAAATCCAAAGAATAAAAATATAAGAAATTTCAATGCTTTCCAATGATGCCTTAAAAGTGCCCTTTCATCCCTCATTTTCATATCTTTGCTTTCCTCAAACCTCATTGTTGAGTACATCAGTGGGGTAGTTATCATTACTGTCAGGAATACTGAGACCATAGAAGCTTCTTCCTTGAATATTAACAGTGCAAGAATTATTGATATTGATGCAAATATGAAACCATAAATGAACATTGATAGCGGATTCTTCTCTGCTTTTATCGGATTTACCAAGGATTCTAGGACCATTACAATAATCTGGAATTCTTTTCTTTATATATTTTTTTATTAGTAAGTTTTATTAATATAAAATCATTCAATATTATAAAAAGGGTGAATTATGAACAATTTCAATAAGATATGCGAAGATATTAAGGATTTGAGAATACAGGGAGCAGTCAATGTAGCAAAAAAAGGCCTTGAAGCTTATTCTTTAAAGCCCAGCAAGGATACAATCAGGAAATTATTGAGTTTAAGACCCACTGAGCCTATGCTAAGAAATGTCCTTGATTATGCTGAAAGATTTTCTGTTAAGGATACTTATTCCCTTATTGACAAGCATTTTGAAAAAATAATTTTCTATGGGAAGAAATTTATCAAGCACAAGAGAAAAATATTTACTCACTGCCATTCTTCAACTGTTGTGGATGTTCTTAAACTGAATAAAAGACTCCATGTTTTTAATACAGAGACAAGACCTTTATTTCAGGGAAGAAAGACTGCAGAGGAATTAAGCAAGGCAGGAATTGACGTGATTAATATTGTTGACAGTGCGGCTCTGGAATATATCCAAAAAAGCGATGCTGTTATCCTTGGCGCTGATGCAATTTTGGATAATGGAAATGTAATAAACAAGATTGGTTCCGGAATGTTTGCTGAAATTGCTTACGACCACAGAAAGCCAGTTTATATCATAGCAGACTCTCTGAAGTATAGCGACAGGATTGTAAAAATAGAACACAGGATTCCTGAGGAGATATGGGACAAGGGAATGAAAAATTTGAAAGTTGATAACCCGGCCTTTGGAATAATTCAGGCCAAACACATTAAAGCAATAATATCTGATTTTGGGATTTTAAGTCCTGAGGAATTTATTAAAGAAATTAAAAAAATAAGGAATAAAAAATTGATTTGCTTTGACATGGACAATACTCTGGTTCATTCCGACCGAGCACATGTTTATGCTTTTAATTATGCACTCTCTGATTTGGGTTTTAAGAAATTAACTTACATGGCAATGGCTGTTCATTTTGGAAAACCAAAGGAGGATGTTGCTGAAGCTATTTCCGGCACTAAAGATGAAAATATCATTAAGAAAATAATAGAGAAGCATGATGATTATCTGTATAAAGAGACTAAAAGATACTGCAGAAAGATTCCAGGTGCTGAAAGATCTCTGAAGAAATTGAAAGACAAGTATTATGTTGCTGTCTTGAGCAATTGCAGCCATAAAAGCACTGAAATTATTTTGACTGCTGCCGGTTATGATTTGGATTTCTTTGATTTGCTTATTGGAAGCGATGATGTTGAAAATCCAAAGCCTTATCCTGATGAAATTATTCAGGCGGAGCAATTAATGAGAATTAATTCTGAATATATGGTTGGAGATTCTATTTATGATGTTCGGGCTGGCAAGAAGGCAAAAGTGAAAACCATAGCGGTCTTGACTGGGCATTATACAAGAAAGGAATTAGAAAAAGAAAAACCTTATAAAATAATTAGGAATTTGAGGGGTTTGCTGAGAATAGTTTAATTATTCTGAAGCATGATTCATTTTTATATCTTTGAACCCTGAACCTGTTTCTTCTACAATCTGATTTTTAATTGAAATTCTAATTTTGTTTATTTCCCTTATTTTAATTGATCTTCTTCCAACCTCTTCTAATCCAAGCAGACCTTCTTTTCCTTTTCTAATATCAGATTCTAAATCCCAAATTTTACTGTTAGCATCATACAATCTATCAATCCATTCCTGTTTGATTAGAATGCCCTGTTTTTTGTAATCCTCAAGAACTTTTTTATAGTGCTCATACTCATCAGTCTTGTCCTCTGTTTTAATTCTCTCTTTTTTGAGTCTGACGATAACGAACCTATCGATCACCTCAGCTAATGGCATTTCCATAGTTTTTTGATTTTTGTAAGTTATATAAAGTTTTCTTGTTTTTGGTATATATGATTTCAATAATTGTGACTTCATTTAAAGAACCTAACTTAGAAAAATGTATTTTAAGTTTGATTAATCAGAAGACAAAACATAAATATAATATTGTTGTTGTCTCTCCTGATGATAATGCCAAGAAATTATGCAAGAAGCATAAAATAAAATATTTATTTGATCCAGGCAAGGGAAAAAGCTATGCTTTGAATTTGGTATTTAAGAAAATTAAATCTGAATTTTTAATATTAACCGATGCTGATGTTTATGTTTCTGATAATGTGATTGAAGAATTTATGAAAAAATTTAATCCTAAAATTGGGGTTATTACTGGCAGACCAATTTCTATTAATTCCAGAAAAAATATGATGGGTTACTGGAGTCATCTATTGTTTGATGCTGGAGCACATATGATTAGAAAAAAATTATACAATGAAAATAAATTCTTGGAATGCAGCGGTTATCTGTTTGGATTCAGAAATATTATTAAAAAAATTCCATTGGATGTTGCAGAAGATGCTTATATTCCTTATTGGTTTTATTCTAAAAATTATAAAATAATCTATTCTGAAAATTCTAAAGTTTTTGTTAAAAACCCGGATAATTTTAGAGATTGGCTGAACCAAAGAAAGAGAACAAGCAAAGCACATGAAACTTTGGAGAAATACGTTGATGTGGTTAAATTTCCCAGAGTTAAGAGTTTTAAGAATGAAATTTTATTTGGTTTTTTTTCCGCTTTATCTTACCCCAAAAATATTAAAGAATTTGTATGGACTATTTGTTTATTCTTTGCAAGATTTTATATGTGGTTGAATGTTTTTTATGATACAAAATTAAAAAAACAGCACTATACTGATGCATGGGAAAAGGTTGAAAGCACTAAATAACCACTTTATAATGAAAAATTTTATAAACTAATATTCTTTTTAGATTTTATGATAATTACGACATTTGCCCATGGAAATGGACCTTATTCAAGAACAATTGATTTGGGTTTGGCTATAAATAAGGAGCTTGATAAGAGAGGATGTGAAGAATTTCCAATTATTGTCCCCCTTGTTTATGGAGAAAGACAGAAAAGAATTATGCTTGAGGATTTTAAATACATCATTGAAGAAAATCCAAATTCTATTTTATTGGACGAATTTTATGGGCAAATATTAAATGAATTATTTTTCAAGGGGGATGATTTTAATAAACATCTGGAACATTTACTTAAGAATCAACCAAAACTTGAAGAAAAATTGAGAGATTATTTATCAGGAACTTTAAAATTAAAAAGATTTGATGGAAGTGAAAGAGTAATCAATGACAAAGATATTTCTTTTGAAATATCACATAATCCAAGGGTTGCTACTGGTTTTAAATATTCTTTTTATACTACAATTGGGTATTTCTCAGAAATATTGGAAAGAGCATCTTTGGAGGAATCTTTAGGTTTTGACAAAACTCTTTTGATGGAAGTGAAAACTAAAATTGCTGATAAAATTGAAAATGATAAAAAAATTCATTTTATGCCAGAACCTTTTGTTTTTTCTTATGATGAAAAGAGAAAAAAACTGAAAGATGAAATATTTACTCCCCCATTCATTCATGTTCCAAGAGAAAATAAGGAAGATGTTCCAGAAGGGATGTATGTTATGATAACAGGAATAGACGGCTTGATGGGTTTATTTGATGAAGTTAGTAAATTTGGAATGAAATTATATTACCCCCCTTTCATAAAAAATATTGAAGGTGCAGACAATACTCATACTCCAGAGTTTGTAGCAAATCCAAATATAAAATTTCAATTTGGAAGAACTGGCTGGAGTACAGTGTGGTGGTCTCATATGACAGAAACACCTTTAATAGCTCCAGCATACACCAAGGGAGATGATCCAGAAATATATTTTAATGAAAAAACTGTTAAAAAATTTGGTCTTGCAACAATTTTTAATCCTAGTTTGAAATCAAAAGATATTTTGCTTTTTGCAGATCCTTTAAGATATGATATGAAGAAAATTAATGAGATTTTAAAAAGTAATTACGGCATACTGGATGGAATAGATTATACAGCCAATATAATTGTAGATTTTATCATTAATAAGGATATTTCTCATTATAGAAATGTTAATCCTTGTTTGAGGTAATCTTTTTAAATACTAAAATTTTCTAATTAACAGAGGTGGTATGAATGTCACAATATCTTGATTTTTATGATACAAGTTACAATCCAAAGTCTTCTGATATTATTTGTCTATTCAGAGTGGAGCCTGCTTATGGAATGTCGAAGAAAGAAGTTATTGGAAGAGTTGCTTCCGAGTCAAGCAATGGCACATGGAGCGATCTTAGCACATTAAAACCACATATAAGAAAGATAAGAGCAAGGGCTTATGAGGTTAAAGGAGATTATGTGAAAATTGCCTATCCTATCGAACTCTTTGAAATGGGAAGTGTTCCCCAGTTATTATCCTCCTTTGCAGGAAATATTTTTGGAATGAAGGCCGTAAAGAACTTAAGATTAGAAGATATTCATTTTCCTGATAAATTAATGAAAAGCTTCAGAGGCCCTGAATATGGAATTGAAGGAATAAGAAGAAAGTTTAAAATTCATAAGAGGCCTTTGACTGCTTCTGTTCCAAAACCAAAAGTTGGATTGACAACTGTTGAATTTGCAAAGGTTGCTGAAGATGTCTGGAGCGGAGGTGTTGATTTTCTCAAGGATGATGAAAATTTAACTGATCAGTTATTCAATAGATTTGAGAATAGAGCAAATCATTGCTTTAAAGTAAGAGATAAAGTTGAGAAGGAAACAGGGGAGAGAAAAGGGTATTTCTGTAATGTTACTGCTGAGACAATGGAGATGCTTGCAAGAGCCAAGCTAGTTCGTGATTTGGGGGGAGAATATGTCATGATTGATGTTTTGACTGCTGGTTTTGCAGGTTTTCAGACTTTGAGAGAATTCTGCCATGATCATAAAATGGCCATTCACTGCCATAGGGCTTTCCATTCTTCGTTTACCAGAAATCCCAGACATGGAATGTCTATGCTGGCTGTTGCTAAATTAGTCAGATTGACTGGAGGAGATAGTTTACATATTGGAACCGTGATTGGAAAGTTGGTTGGAAAAAAAGATGAAGTATTATCTATAGAACATGAAATTGAACACAACATTGCAAATGATTTTCTTGGACTTCCAGTATTAGATCAAAAATGGGGAGACATCAAACCAATGTTTGCAACAAGTAGCGGAGGCCTGCATCCCGGACTGGTTCCTCATATTATGAATTTATTAGGCAATGATATTATTATTCAATTGGGGGGAGGAATCCACGGGCATCCTGGCGGAAGTTACAGAGGAGCAATTGCTCTCAGACAATCCATT
>JAGVZC010000037.1 GCA_018302885.1 Candidatus Woesearchaeota archaeon | reverse complement strand
TATAATCTTTCAATAACCTGTTACTTAATTCTATTGCACTTTCTCCTTTAGAACCAACACCAAACACTATGGAAAGTAATTCAGCAGTATCTAAAGAACCAACTCCATTCTTAATTAACTTAGAACCAGGTCTATTGAAGTTTGGAATGTCCTTTATTTTCACAATATTAAAAAGAGTTTATTATATTAAAATTTATCTAAGCTCACCCTTTAAATTAAGATATTCCTTTCCCGACATCCCGAAATATCTGGCATTTTTAATCTGGGAATTTATCAGAATATTCTGCTGCCTGCTCCAGACTTCATCAGGATTGTTTTTCACATAATCAGCCCAGTATTTAATGAAATTCATCCTGTCTTCCCAGTTATTTTTTCCCGGCTTAAGATTTTTCATCTTTTATTATCATATCTTTATATATATTAATCTTTTTGCGATCAATGTCTTTCTTGAACACCTCTTCAATGTGTTTTGCATCCTCCAAATCCTTGTCAGACTTTAGGTAATACCTCTTGAATGCAATCTGCCTTTCCAATGAAGATATAATAATATTGCCCCCTTTTGTAATTACATTTATCCTTTCATTGAAAGAATCCTTAGACAATTTTTTCCTTGCAAATTTGACTTCAAAATTAGGGATTGTTTCATCCTTTAATGCAAATCTTATTGCCAGGTCATCATTCAAATAACCATATAATTCATCACTATTTTTAGAATTCAAACACCAATAACCACTTTTCTTCAGAGCATTATACAAACCAACAAATTTATTTTTGCTTAATTCTTTTATGAAAACATCAATATCTTCAGTTCCTCTTGCCCTTCCCAATAAAATTGAAACATATCCACTTATAATAACATAGTCTGTGTGCTTTTCCAGTATATTTATAAAATCAAGGACAAATCTGTCCAAATCGTTCAATTCCCGATCAACTTTTATTGTCTCTTTGTTCAGGAATTTCATATCCTTAATAAGACAGAATTATTTAAATATGTTGCTAAAATAATAGATAACAATTCAACATTGCTCAGATTTTCAACGCCCTACCCTAATAATCTCTCTCTGGACGATCACACTATGTTTTCACAATAATTAGAAACGTGAATTGTATTAAAAATTAACCTAAATTATAATTTATACAATATTTGTATGTATTTATACAAAAATAGAAAGGTTTATATAGCAAAGATAATTAAAAATTGTATGGCACACAATAGAGAAAATATCAATGCAGAAAGGCTTTTTGAGCTACTTGGATCAATTTCAAGTTTTGTAGATAAAAAAATTAAAATGTATGCCCTTGGAGGAACTGCATTAACAATACTCGGAATGAAAAATTCAACACTAGACATTGATATTAACATCGGATCGGAAAGAGAATACAAATATATTTGCAACATATTTGAAAAAATCGGCTTTGAAAGAAGCGGAGATATAAGATGGATAGCCCAGGAAGGTCTTGCATTTGATTTGTTTCATAGTTCAAATATACTTGGCACTGATCTTCTTGATGATTGCCTGAGAAAATCAAAGTACATAAAATCATTCGGAAACATTGAAGTTTACACTTTATCATTGTATGATGTTATAATAAGTAAATTAGCAAGAGGAGATCCGAGGGACTTTGATGACATCAAAAGCATAGTTAACAAAATAAACATTAAAATTTTAGTAAAAAGATATAAGGAAACAATGGAAAATTCAGCAGTTTCGCATTACAGGCAAAAGTTACTAGATTTATTAGAAATAAAATTCAAAGAATGGAGCATGAAAATTGATAGTAAAATAATTAGTGGGGTTAAAAAATGGCAGGAGAGATAGAAAGAAAACTGAATGAAGCTGGTTATCACATGCTTAGCAAGGATAATAAAATAGAAAGATTAATATTAAGCATTTTAAAAACAAAAAATACAAGATATCTTAAATCAATTCCTTTTCTTATTTACAAATATAATCCAAACATAGAAAGTTTATTTGAAAAAACAAAGGAAAATAATTTATTTGCAAACATTATTCACATAACAAAGGAAATATTTCATGAGTTAAATATTGAAATAAAAATTCCGGAGATAAATTATAAAAATGAAAATTTGAATTATAACGAATTCAGAGAAGAATTTAAACTTCAGTTAAAAAATGAAAATAAATCAGGGACACTGATTGACAAGCTAAAGATTTATGCTGAAAGAAACCTAGAGATGTGGCTTTCTCAAATATTTACAAAGAAAGAAAAGCAAATTATAAAAGATATAATGAATGACAGGCAATTAAGCAAGACAGATTATGAGTATTACTCAAGAAAAACTAAGAAAAAGCTCAATAGCATAACAAACCTGCAGGATTTTTCGAGGACAATTTATGCAAAGAAACCAGAATGTATTAAATAAACCTTATTCAATCTTCAAAGCTTTCATTATCTTGTTAAGTTTTTCATTAATCAAATCAAGATCCCTATTAGAACCATCAGAGCCAGCTTTACCTTTTTTTGCAAAACAAGCAGCACAATAGACTGGCTTGCTTGAAGTTGGCTTGAAAGGGACTTCACATTTTTCACCACACAAGGAACAAGTAACCTTAGTCATCTCAACTTCCTGCCTGTCCCTGTTATTGGGCCTGAATTCCCTATTAGAATCTCTCCTATCCCTGTTTTCTCTTCTCGGATAGTCATCCCTGGAATCTCCCCTATCTCTACCTGAATAACTGCCTCTGGAGTCTCTTCTCTTTCCTCTTGGACTTTCAAATCTTGCCATAAATAACTAGAAATAAGATGGGTTTATAAATCTGATTGAAAGCAATTTAACTTATATACTACAATATACATTTCTTGGTATGGTTCCTGCGGACAACCACCCGCACCAAGCTTATAAATAAATAAAATATTATAGAAATATGGATGAAAATAAGGGTTTAGTCGTCTTTAAAGACAAAAAAATAAGAAGAGTCTGGTTTAATGATGAGTGGTGGTTTTCTGTAACTGATATTGTAGGAGCTCTCGCTGAAAGTCAGAGAGCACGAAAATACTGGTCTGATCTTAAAAAAAAGCTTACTGAGGAGGGATTTGAGTTGTCCGCAAAAATCGGACAGCTAAAAATCGTGTCTCAAGATGGTAAATCATATGCAACTGATTGTGTTAATACTAAAAACGCATTTAGAATCATTCAATCAATCCCCTCAAAAAATGCTGAACCCTTCAAGCAATGGTTAGCCCAAGTTGGCTATGATAGAGTGCAAGAAATTGAGAATCCTGAATTAGCTCAAAAACGCATGAAGGAGATATACAGACAAAAAGGCTATTCAGATGAATGGATTGAGAAAAGAGTAAGAGGAATAGCCATAAGACAAGAATTAACAGATGAATGGAAAAGAAGAAATGTCGAGGAAGACAAGGAATATGCAATACTTACAAATGAAATAAGTAAGGCAACATTTGGAAAAACTGTTGATGAATACAAAAAATTAAAGAGTCTCAAGAAAGAAAATTTGAGAGACCATATGAATGATCTGGAATTAATATTTACAATGCTTGGTGAGAAGGTAACAACTGAAATTACAAGAAAAGACGATGCTAAAGGATTTGATGAATGTGAGGATGGTGCAAAAAGAGGAGGCAGGGTAGCAGGAAATGCTAGAAAAGAAACAGAAAAGGAAATAGGAAGACCTGTAGCTTCAAGTGAGAATTATCTCAAAATTTCTGAAAAGGAAAAAAGAAAGAGAATAAAATGAATATTTTTAAGATAGAATATAATTGGTATGGGGGGGATCATGATGAGATTTTATTAGGAAAGAATGTGGAAACTGAGGAATTTGAAAAAGATTTAATAAATGCAAAGAAATTTTCTGAAAGTTTAATGGGGATTGAGATAAAAGATGGTGAATATCTTGGTAAGGGTTATAGGATACAATGTCTGCCTGAATTTTATGAACAAATTATTTGGTTTTTAACTTCTGAATTAAATTATCTCAAATGTTATTACGATGGGAATATAAATTATAATATAGATGACGATTCAAATAAAAAAATAGAAATAATTAAAGTTAAAAAAAAGATTGAAAGAAGCGAAATTAAATGAGAAGAGATGATGTACAGTTCTTTAGAACAAGAAAGCTGGAAGAATTAAATTTTCTAAGCAATTCTCCACCTTCTGTTTTCATAGGTTCTAAATTAAAATATCCAAATGTAAATGTGGGAATTCTCTCACCATCCCAACCGCTAAAGCAGGTAAATTTGCTAAATGACTCAAATGAATGGACCAATCTAAAGCTTTCAATAAGGGAGATACTAAACCTGAGAAATCAGCTAATCAACTCAAGATACACAACTCAGGTAAAGATAAGCAGCAAACTGACAGAAAAAAGCCAGGAAATAGGAATGGCAAGCAAACCAGCAGATCTGGAAATAAATCTGGAAAAGGTTCCAAGGTATCTAAAAGAATATGACAAGATATCAAAGCCATTATTATTATCAGCTCCATTAAAGAATATCAGAATAACTGAAAATACCAAGATACACACAAAAGTTGACAAAGTTTTCAATGATACTGATATGAAAGCTTCTGAAGCTATAAATTATCTTTACAATTCTGGCTTTGATGAAAATTTCCTTCAGCAATTATTAACCATTGGTTCATTGGGGTTAAAGAAAAACAGAAGATTAGTGCCGACAAGATGGGGAATAACTGCAACTGATGACACGATAGGAAAGGAAATAATGAAGGATGTAAAGAATTACAATAAAATAGATGATTACAGATTATTCTTCAACAAATATCTTGGAAATTATTACTTTATTCTTTTAATGCCTGAGCTGTTCTCATATGAACTATTTGAATATGGTGTCAGGAATGGAGAGGTAAAGGGAGAATGGACTGACTTTGAGGATTATTTTGGAAGAAAGAATTATGCTTCCAATTCCGTCGGAGGATATTATTCTGTAAGACTGTCTGTTCTTGAATATCTTAGAAAGATAAAGAGGCAGGCAAGCGTGTTCATAATCAGATTTGAAACTGAGGAATACTGGGCTAATCTTGGAGTATGGGTGACTCGTAATTGTGCAAGAAGAGCAATGGACAGCGAGTTTATTTCATTTCATACAAGAGA
>JAGVZC010000036.1 GCA_018302885.1 Candidatus Woesearchaeota archaeon | reverse complement strand
AACCATATTCTGAACATTAATTTTTGGTTTTACTTTAATTCTGATTTTTATTTTAGCAAGATTTTTTATAATCTTCTGCAAAGATTCCTTTACTTTAGTTAAAGATTTAGCTCCCGTACACACTACTTTTCCGGAACTGAATATTAAAGCAGATGTTTTTGGATCTTTTATCCTCATTACCAATCCAGGGAACTGCTCAGGATCTTGATTTTCTAGCCATCATAAAAACCCCCTCAATTTTTTATTTATAAATAAAGAGAAAGATATATAAAGGTTCTTTATAAACAAACATTTATTACTTAGTGGTTAAACTGTATTTCAAAGTTTTTTTCTTTAATCTTAAATTTCTCAGTAATTTTTGGTTTTTTAATTTCTTTTATTACAGCGTTAACCTGTTTTTTAATTAAATTCAGTTCTATTTCCTGTTCTGATTTAATATTTATTTCAATTTTCTGGTGTTTTTTCAGATTGGACTTTTTTCTCAAGTCCTGAATTCTTCTTATTACCTCTCTTGTGTAACCTTCCTTTAACAATTCCGGATTCAGTTTATGATTCAACAAAACTTTTTCTTCCTTTGATTCTTTTATCCTGGCTTTTTTAACATTAACCTGTTTTTTTATCAAATCCTCAAAAGATTTTATTTTATTTTTGGTTTGAATTTCAACTTCCAATAAGGGCCATCTGATTCCCAATTGTATTTTTTCCCTTTGCGCCAATGCCTCCTGAATTATCTTCTGAACATTAATCATTTCTTCCTCCAATTTTTTATTGATTAATTTAGAATCAAATTTAGGCCATTTCTCCAAATGAATTGATTCCTCTTTTAATTTCAATGGTTTCTTCAAGTCCTGATAAATATATTCTGTAATAAAAGGTGAAACTATTGAAAGCATCTTTAATGTTTCAAGCAAAACTTTCTCTATTATTTTTATCACAATTCTTTCATCTATCCTATCTCTTACAAATTTAATGTAGACTCTGCTTAAGTCAAGGAATAATTCCTCAATAGAATCAGCTACCTCATCCAATCTATATTGATCCATCATATCTGTTACTTTTTTGATTGTTGAATTTAACCTTGACAAAATCCATTTATCTTCTACCTGTAATTTAGATTGTTTATCTGAATCTGAATAATTAAGCAAATATTTTGAGGTGTTTAACAAGACTCCAAGATTTCTGAATTTAATTTTAAGCTCGTCCCATACAAAATTAACATCCTTCCCAGCATTTAATGAATGAAAATAAAACCTGAAAGTGTCCACACCATATTTTTCTATCACCTCACTTGGAGAAATAATATTTCCTAATGATTTTGACATTTTCTTTCCTTCAAAATCACGTATCATACCATGAAGATAAGCATTTTCAAATGAATTTTTTCCAATAACTATATTTGAGCATAATTGCAACATGTAAAACCACAATCTTGTTTGTTCTGTAGCTTCTAAAATAAAATCTGCCGGATAGAATTTCTTCATTAATTTTGAATCATTGTTAAGGCAATTCCATGAAACAGTTCCGGAGTCAAGCCAAACATCAAGAACATCAGGTATTCTCTTCATTGTTCCTTTACATTTCTTACATTTGAATGTAACATTATCTATCCAGGGCTTATGCAAGTCTTGAGGAATATTCCCAGAATATTTCTTCAATTCATTGATTGATCCAATAATTATCTTTTCTTCACAATTGTCACATTGCCATAAAGGCATTGGCGTTCCCCAGTATCTTTGCCTTGTAACAACATTATCCTTCAAATTTTCAATCCAGCTTAAATAAGAATCACCATAAATTTTAGGTATCCAGTGCACTTTTTTTGATTGCTGAACAAATTTAGGAATTAAGTCCTCTATTTTAAAGAACCACTGTGTTGTTGTTCTGAAAATTACTGGATTATGACAGCGCCAGCAATGAGGATAATCATGATTAATTTGTGTTGTTGCTATTAATGCATTTCTGTTTTCTAAAGCTTCTATGAATAATTGGTTGTCCTTCTTTGCGTTTAATCCTGAAAATTCCCCCATATCCCTTGGATAGTTTCCCTTTTCATCAAGATTATTAAAAGGTTGAATATTATTTTCCTGCCCCACTTCATAATCCTCGGGACCACAACCAGGCGCCATATGAACGAGACCAGTGCCTGAAGAAATATCAACATACCTCTCTGACAAAACAACTGTAAAAGCATTCTTTGATTCTTTTTTTATTTCATCATATTTATTTTTTAAAGTATCATAAAAAGGATGTTCATAATTTACCCCTTTTAATTTAACTCCTTTGAAAGTTTCTTTGATTTCTAATTTATGGCTTGTAAAGTTCTGAATTACCTGGGATGCCAATGATTTTGCCAACACCCATATTTCATTGTCAACTTTTGCCTTGACGTAATCTATTTTTGGATTAACCATAATCCCAAGATTAAATGGGATTGTCCAAGGGGTGGTTGTAAAAATGCATAAATATTCGTTCTCCTTTCCTTTAATTTTAAATTTAACAAAAATAGAAGTGTCTTTTACATTTTCATATTCTAATTCATGCTTAGCTAAAGCAGTTTCACATGACTGACACCAGGTCATTGTTTTTTCACCAAGATAAAGCCTTTTTTGTTCATGAGCTTTTTTTATTAACAACCATTCATTTTCCATAAATTCATTTTTAATTGGCATATAAGGATCATCAAAATTCATCCATATACCTAATTTCTTCAGGTCTTCAGTCATAAGATTAGCCATCACTACAGAAAATTTTTTACATTCCTTAACAAATTTTTCAACACCATAATCTTCAATCTGTTTCTTATCCTCAATATTAAGGTTTTTCTGTACTTTATTCTCAATAGGCAAGCCATGCATATCATAACCATTTCTGTCCCAAACATCAAAACCCTGCATTCTCTTGTATCTCATGATCTGATCCTTAAGACAGTTATTCCATGCTGTTCCAATATGGATTTTTCCAGAAGTGTATGGTGGACCCTGCAAGAAATAGAATTTTTTACCTTTTGAATTTCGTTTTTTTAATTTATTGTAAATCTGCTTATCTTTCCATAATTTCAATACCTCATTTTCCATTTGTTTAAATTCATACATATTAAATTAGATTCATCCCTTATTTTAAAAAATTATGGTTTTAGATATCCATAAGCACTTGTGTGTATTCCAAACAGCTTAATTTGGGCATGTGCCTTGACAGGAATTCCATTCCTAAAATGAACAGTAATTTCTGGAATTTTTATTGTTGGTTTTTCTATTAAATAATTATCATTTAAAGGAGAGACTTTAACCACCAGATTATCTTTTGCTTTTGATTTTATATCAACATAAACTTGTTTTTTTCTTCCCGTAACAAATAATTTATAATCCCTTGGTTCAATATGTCCGGATGTATCAATATAATTCATATAATCCAAAAGACCCTCAAGCAAGCTCATATAAGAATCTGGGATGTCTGTTGTATCATTATTTTCCATATGTATATTTTTATTGAAATCATCATTGAAACTAAGATTAATATTGCGGAATATAAAGGAATATAAAGGAAAATCAGCCTTTCCTGATATTTTATTATTGTCATACACTATCTGTGCTGTTGATTTATTTTTATTAAGAGGAAACGGGCCTTCAACCTTATATTCAAGATTGAAACTCTCCCTTGCCAAGGAAGATGAGATAAAAACCAAAAAGGTTACAATATAAGGCAATAATTTTTTCATAATCTAAAATTAATGGAAAAGTTTAATAGGCTTATTTTTTGAACTTCAATATATATTTTAGAGTTGTATTTCTGGATAACCTTTATAATATTTATTTATTTAGAACTAATATGGAAATATGGATTGAGAAGCACAGACCAAAGAGTTTTGAGGATATTATCGGACAGGAGCCAATTGTTAGAAGAATTAAATCAATGGTTGAGAAGAAGGAAGTTCCTCATTTATTATTTGCTGGTCCTGCAGGCACAGGAAAGACCACTCTGGCTTTGGTAATATCAAAACAATTATATGGAAGTTCATGGAGGGAAAATTTTCTTGAGCTTAATGCCTCAGATGAAAGGGGAATTGATGTTGTCAGGAATACAATAAAGGATTTTGCAAGAACAAAAGCTATAGGGGATGTTCCATTCAAGATAATCTATCTAGATGAGTGTGATTCATTGACAAAAGAAGCTCAGCAGGCATTAAGAAGAACTATGGAAAATTATGCCTCTGTTACAAGATTCCTGCTAAGCTGCAATTATTCATCAAAAATAATTGATCCAATACAGTCAAGATGCACAATATTCAGATTCAGAAACATAGAGAAAGAAGATGTTTTTGAATACATCGACAGGATTGCTAAAAAAGAGGAATTAAAAATCTCCAAGGATGCTAAAGAGATTTTATATGAGAATTCCCATGGTGACTTGAGAAGATTATTGAATATTCTTCAAAGCTGTGCTTCTGTATCAAACAAAATTGATGATAAATTAATTTATGAAATTGCCAGCGAGGCACATCCAAAAGAAATAAAAAAAATAATTGAGCATGCAATAAAAGGAGATTTTTTAAAATCCAAAAACATGTTATTGGATATAATGCTAAAACACGGGTTAAACGGGCTGGATGTCATAAAGCAAATACAGAAAGAAGTTTTTGAATTAAACATTGATGAGAAAGACAAACTAAAATTAATTGAGAAATGCGGTGAGATTGAATTCAGGATGGTTGAAGGCTCTGATGAATTCATACAATTACAGGCTTTACTAGCGGGATTTTATTTAGGATGATAGATTTTGTTTATTCTTCAGTGTATGATGAATTGTTTACATCAATGAAAAGAAAGAAATATTCTGGGAAGCAATATCTTGAAATGGAAAAGTTTTCCGCTTTAATGCAATCTTTCTGGGAAAAAGAGGGTAAAAAGATAAAGAGTGAAATTGAAAAAGTTTCTGGATTAAAATTCAGATATAAGATAAGATGTTTTATTGTTAAAAACATGGATTTCAATGCCATCAGTTTTCCATTTACACTAAAATACAACAAAAATATTGAAACAATAAAGGGGATTTTAATCCATGAATTAATTCATGTCCTGTTAAAGGATAACAAGAAAATACTTGACTTGATAAGGAAAAAATTCAATTATGAGGATTATGATTTCAAAGTTCATTTTCCAGTTCTGCTGATACAAAGAAAAGTTATTGAAAACCTTTATGGAAAAAGTTATTTTCTAAAAGTTTTACAGCAGGAGAAAGACATTGATGAACTTGGTTATGAATGGGACAGAGTAAACCAACATTATAATAAATTTGACAAAGGAATAGTTAATTTCTTGCAAAATGCTGTTAAATAAATACAAACCAAAAAGTTTGAATGATATTGTTGGACAGGATAATGCAATATCCAAGTTAAAAAAGGCAGTTAAAGAAAAAAAAGCAATCCTTGTTTATGGTGTTTCTGGTATAGG
>JAGVZC010000011.1 GCA_018302885.1 Candidatus Woesearchaeota archaeon | reverse complement strand
AATTCTAATTTAAAAATCTTTCCATTCTGTCACTACTTTAAAGAAAGTTCTTTCTCAATTTTAATCAATTCATTTAATTTATATTCTCTTTCTTTTCCAAAGATTCCTGTTTTGATGATTGGTATTTCCAGACCAACAGCCAAGTGAGAGATAGAAGCATCCATAGTCTCCCCGCTTCTATGGCTTATGATTGGAATAATATTATTTTTTTTGGCATATTCAACAATTTCTTTAACCTTGAACAAAGAACCGCACTGATTTGGTTTTACAATCAAGGCATTGACTGCATTGAGATGCATTGCCCTTTTCAGCCTTTCAATATTGGTGACTATCAAATCATCGCCAACAACCAATGCTTTCTTGTTTATGTAGGCAAAGCCGAGAAAATCATCCTGATTGAGGGGATCTTCAACATAATACAAGTCATACTTTTTTATCAATTTATTGATATAATCTATCTGCTCATCCTTTGTCAGCTCCTTGTCCTTGTATTTGTAAAGATTATTCTTAAAGAAGGAAGATGCTGCCATGTCAACACCAATCTTGAATTTAAACTTTCCAGAATATTTCTTTAATAATTTCAAAACATCTTCATTGTTTAAATTAGGGCTCCATGCACCTTCATCAGTTTTTTCATCATTGAAATTTTTGTCAGGTTTTTTCAGCTTATCATGAATAAAAGCATGAAATTTAAGATTATTTTCAACAGCTTCCTTTAAGGTCTTGGCTTTGTTTGGAATGATTAAAAACTCCTGAAACTCCAGATTGGAATTATCCTTATGCATGCCGCCGCCAATGACATTTCCTAAAGGCCTTGGAAGTTTTCTTCCATCCAGAAATTTATATCCTCCTTTGTATTGAAACATTGCAAATTCCAGGGCAATCCTTGCAGTGCTCCCTAAATTGTTTGTAATATTGTCAATTTTTTCAAAATCATCAAATATATTTACATCAGGAACATTCAACTCTTTTAACTGGGAAATCTCATCATCAATGTTTGTCAGGAAATCCTTGGCTTCATAAATTCCTTTTGACTTTCCTCCGGGAGCGCTTCCTCTGAATCCATTGTAGTTCACTTCTACAGTGTCTTCACCCCTAGAATTCTTAATCTTATTAACCTGCATAAAAATATAAGAAAATTAATTTATTTAAAGTTATTTGTTATCGTAAAATTAATTTCCTGGCATTGGCCTCTTGATTGTAATTGGTAGAATATCACCTTCAAATTCCTTTGTTGCAATTTTTATTGGATTGTATTTCATCTTTTCTAAATCTTCTTCTTTTAATTTAATCAGAATAGGAGCACCCATTGAAATCTGCAGGGCTCTTGCGCCAATAATCCTTGCTTTTTCATATTTTGTATATTCCATGTTTAAGATATTAAATGGGTTATTTTAAAAACTTTACCAATTCATTTTCTTTCTTGATTGCAATGTCAACTGCCTTCTTTATGTCATCAATGTTTAAAGGAAAGTCTCCGCCTTTTTGCAGTGCATGAATATTTCCATCAGCAACTGAGATGCTTAATCTCGAATCTATTACCTGTTCTTCCTTGGAATTTACATCAACCAATAAATTTCCTTTTATTTTGTATACTGTAGTCAATATTGGTAATTTGCCAAGTTTTAATCCAACATTTGTCTTTGATTCATGATCAACTTTATCATCAACTAATTTAGGAAACTTTGCTTCCTGCAGGGCTTTCAAAGCAGCCAGAACTGAAGCATCAACCAAATTGCCGTCATCATTCAAGGGATAAATGTCTATGAAAGCCATCCATATTTTTTCTCCAGGTCTGATGCATAATTTCTTGAAGTCAATGCATTTGCTTTCCCTTATTCCTCTATCAACAATTCTTGCCAGTTCCACAGACTTGACGCCTGGTGGTCCAGATTCAAATTCAGGGCTTGCCAAGGGAATTAATTCTGCTGTAACCATTATAGTGCCTTCATCAGGGCTGTCAGAATATGGCTCTCCTAGATCAAACTTGACGCCAACAACAACCTCTGTATCTCCAATCTTGCATCTTGCAGAGCCTGATGCATTCTTGCTGACCCCAGTTTCAACGGAAATTTTTCTGAATTCATCAAATTTTCTGCCATCTATTCTTTTTCCCTTTTCAACCAAGGTTCTTATATAATCATCATTCATTTTTTACTCCCTTATAAAAGTCTTTCAACGCTTTTCTTTGAATAACATCTATTTCACTGCATCCTTTTTTTGCAAATTCCAATGCCTGGAATAATTCACTCTTGCTTACATTTCCGTCCAACTGAAGCAGAGTAATTTCACCTTCGCTGTTCATTGCAACAGGGATGTCTGTAGCGCCTTCTTCATGATCTTCCTCTTCCTTGTTCAAGTCAATTACTATCTTGTCTGAAACCTTGCCAACAGAAATTGCAGATATCAAATCACTCATTGGAACGCCAGCATGCGCCAGTGCCATTGATGCTGCACATATGCCTGCACATCTTGTTCCTGCATTTGCCTGAACAATCTGAATGAAAACATCAACTACTGCATTTGGAAATTGCTTCAAATCCAAGACAGGCAACAATGCTTTTTCAGTAACAAGTGATATCTCAGTTGATCTTCTTGCAGGTCCTGGTCTTTTTCTGTCAGGAACTGAAAAGCTAATCATGTCATAATTGCATCTTAGAATTCCTTTTTCAGGATTTTGTAAAAATTTAGGGTGAAGCGCTCTTGGACCATAAACTGCTGCAATAGCAATTGTATCCCCAATCTGAAACATAGCAGAGCCATCAGCTCTTTTGATGACTCCAACTTTTGCATCTATCTTTCTCATTTCATCCAGTCTTCTTTTGTCAAATCTTTTTGCGTAACTCATTTTTTACTCTCCAGAAATGCTTTTATCTTGTCTGTTAAGCCATCAGTGTGGCTTTCATGCTCTATCATAAGAATTGCTTCAGTAACCTTTAATTCATCATTTGAATCGTTTCCTTCTATCCAGATCTTGCCATTCTGTCCCACAACAATCTTGCAGTTTGTTTTTTCTTTTAACAATTGAACCATGCTTCCCTGCTTTCCAATTATTCTTGGAACTTTGCTTGGCGTGACAGAAATAACTTTTCCGCCTTTTATATTTCTTAATCCAGGTCCTTTAGTTGTAAGATTAATGTTGCTGTATCTTGTAACTCTGCTTACTTTAGCAATTATCAAGTCCCCAAAATTATAAAATTGCGATAAATCAGAATCTTTTTCAATAAATTCCGAGACATCCTTAAGCATAAGCGAAGCTTCATAAGGTCCGCCCACGTTAAGATACCATCCGTTGAATCCCATGTCAACAACTTCAGCAATTACAGTATCACCAATTTTAGGAATATAATTTCCTGTTAATGGAATAACATTGACAAATCTCTTGTTTAGGCTCACCAATCCAAGATGATCAGCGACAATCTTGTCTTTTTTTCTGACGCATCCACCAGAAGGAAGATAATCCATACCTTCAGCTAGAATATCACCAGGAACAACCAAGTCCTTGTCTTTGAATAAAATTTTTCCCATATTTATTACCTCATCTATAGAGAAATTGCATTTCCCTTTTCTCGTTCAGAATTAAAAGATTTTAATAGTTTATAAATATTTGGGTTAACTTCTTGTATTCAATATTTTACTTTCAACTTCTCCCCGAGCAATGGAATTCAACTTGTCAAATAATTCTTCCTGAATGCCTGCAGGAACCTCAACAACAGTAACCAGGCTTCCGTCATTCTGCCATTCTTCTTTCATGACTTTTCCATACTGCTTGAATACAGAATAGCATTTTCCTGCATGTGCAGAAGGAATTTTTATTGCTATCTCTCTTACTTCATATTTAATGGGCAATACAACTCTTATCTTGTTGATAATCTCATTAACCTGCTCTTCAGCAGACTTAAATTCATCAATCTTTACCTTAGAATCATTCATTGCAGTTTCAATTCTTTGTGGCGGATGGGGAGTATTAGTGTCCGGATTTATACATCCTCTTGTAATCAGACTAATTATTCTTCTTCTTTTTTCTTCTCTTAATTTGCTTTTATATTCTGAAGTTAACTGAACCTCTCCTTCCTTGATTATTTTTTTTGCAATCTCTCTTTTGTCTTCGGTGCCAAAGAACTTCATTAGGTTAGAGGCATGCTCTCCTCTTTTTACATCTTTGAAGATATCATCTGTAGCCAGAACGTCATCAAGGTTGACATCCTTTCCCTTCCTGAATTCCAGGGCCTTTTCACAATCTACAAGAATCTCAAAATGATTTTCACCTTTTTTTAATTTTGCAACAACTGCTTTGTCAACATCAACCATAAAATAAGAAAGAAATCAAATTTTATAAAGATTACTTTATTTTGTTCAGGTCCGAAACAGTCAGTTTTTCAAACTTTTTATCAGTGCTTCTTATCACAGCAGCATCTATTCTGTTGATATCAAAATTTTTTCCCTGAATTTTTCTCAAAATTTTCAGGCATAATTTCAAGCCGTCATTTAAAATAAGATTCTCCTTATATTCCTTGTTCAACAAATCCTTAATTTCTTCATCCCTGTCACCTATGGCCGTTGCCTTGTATTGAAAGAATATCCCTGTTGGATCAGTCACAAACAAGTCATTGTCGTCATTAACGCCGGCAATCAAAAGGGAAACGCCAAAGGGTCTTGCACCCCCAACCTGAGTGTAATACTGCTTGATGTCGCATATATTTTTCACCAAACTCAACGTATCCACTGGGCTGTCATAAGTGACTCTGTGCTTTTGTGCTATTGTCCTTCCAATATCAATCAGGATTCTGCCGTCGCTTACAATTCCCGATGCGGTGGCCCCAATATGATCATCTATAGGGCTTACTTTTTCTATTGAATGCGGCACAATCAAAGGCTCATTGATTCTTTTATCAGCTAATAATAAAACCCCGTCCTTGCAAACCACACCCATAGCAGTAGTCCCCTGCTTTACGGTTTTTTTCGCATATTCAACCTGCAATAATCTTCCATCAGGACTAAACATAATAGAAGTTCTGTCATATCCCATCATTTGATGTTGCATTTGTTCCATTTTTATTCAACCTCCAATAAACTTAAGTCTTGCTTTCTTGATAGTTCCTGATATCCCTTTTGTTTCAACAACAAAATTTTTTATAAGCATCAGGGCAACTCTCACCTTGTCAGCATATTTATGGCTCACTTTTATGATGCCTTTGTTCTTTTTAAAATCATCTAATATTAAAATATTTGCTTTTGCGCATTCTAATTCACCAAGAAACTGCAGCATGGATTTCATCATTTCATTTTTTATTTCATTTATTGTATATTTCTTGTTGTTCTTTATTTCATACACTATATATCTGTTTCTTTCTTTTAAAGTTGGAAGGATTACTTTCATAAATATAAAGGGAATTTTTCATTTATAAAAATTATGGATTTGGAATTTTCTCAATTTCCTTCTTAATAATAAAATAATAAATCAGCAAAACAACAAATACAAGAATAAATACTGCAGCCATGATTAATAAAGTCTGAATCCAAGGAATTGATTGTTCAATGGGCTGAGCTGAACCAACTGCTCCTTTATTGAATAATGATATTATGACATTGACAAAACCAGAAAGTACGGAGATTGCAGTTGCTATCCAGCCAGACTTGAGAATTTTCTTCTTCATAAGAATAAAACCAAAATCTTATATTTAATCTTTTCTATTTAATTTAACAATTAAATTTATATATAATTATGAATTTATTAAGAGCATGAAAAGAGGGTTGGGTCTTATAATATTAGTTTTTGCTATATTAATATTTTTTATAATAAGTATAAATTCTGCTTCTGCTGATACAATTATAACAGATAATGAGATAAACACAACAGGAAATTTGACAATTGGAAGCAAAATAACATTCATATTGGGAGAAGTAATTGATAATTTATTGGGTGGATGGCTTAAAATTACAGGCAATTTAAATGTAACTGGAAACATTTCATCACCAATAGGAAGGACAGCAACATTCACAATTGCAGCAAATGATTCTCTTGAAAGAAGCAAGTTGCAGGCAGATTATGTCTGTGATGGAATGAATGATGAGCTGGAAATAAAGGCAGCAATAGATGCTCTTCCAGATTCCGGTGGTAAAATTGTTCTTCTTGAAGGTACATTCATAATAAACGCTTCAATAAATCTTTCTGATACAGACAGCAATAACTATGTAACTCTGGAAGGTCAGGGGGATGGAACTGTAATAAAAATTGCAGACGGCAATGATTTAAGTATGAGTGCAATAAGAGCAGAAGGAAGACTGACAACAAGCAATGTAATACATGACGTAGCATTTCGTAACTTCAAGATAGACGGAAATGCAGATAGTGTATCTGGTGCTCTCTATAATGGAATTATTACAGATGATGCAAATTATGTAGTCATAGAAGATATTACATTGGTGGATGGAGGAGGAACAGACGGTTACGGATTGGCAATATTAACAACTACAAACATAGAAATTTCAAAAATAAGAAAAGGTAATTTTGCAGTTAATACAATGGAAATCAGAGACAGTGAAGATGTAATGATAAAAGACTCCTATATTGAAAAAAGATTGGAGATTTATACCACTTCAAATAATATCATGATAGAGGGGAATATCTTCAACAACAGCAGATTGGTCCCTTCAACATTGGATAATGGAGAAACGATGAATAACCTCCAAATTGTTGACAATTTCTTTGACATGACAAGCAGCGGATCCAATGCTGCAATTGCTCCAAGATACATTGATGGGTTATTGATATCCGGAAATTATTTTTCAGTAGTTGACAGTCCAGGAGTCACATTTGGTTCTGATGAAGTCACGAATGTTAATATTGTTGGAAATACCTTTGTTGTAAAAGGCACTGGAAGCGGAGTATCAATCGCAGGGGACAATGGTACAATAAGCAACAATGTCGTAAAATGCATAGCAGGTGCAGCTTGTCTGGGAATAGATACAACAGGAGGAACAACGCCTGAAAACTGGATAATCAGCGGAAATACAATTGGGGGAAGTGCAGCAGCATCCATTGCAGGAATAAGAATTCAGGTTGGAAATAATATAAGGGTTTATGATAATAACATTTACAATTTTCCAAGTGCCAAGGGAATATATGTTAAAAATGCAGCAACTACAAACACTGTAATCAAAAGAAATATAATTACAAATGCAGGCACTCTACTAACTAATGAGGGAACCGGTACAATAATAAAGTTTAATGAAGGATACATAACCGAGAATTCTGGAAATGCAACTGTAACAAGCGGGAGTACAACTGTAGCAGTAACCCATGGTTTAAGTGCAACCCCATCACAAAATCGTATTTCAGTTACTCCATTAAGTAATTTAAGCAATGCGTTCAGATTCTGGGTGTCAAATGTGGGAAGCTCAACATTCACAATAAATCTTGACATTGATCCTGGAGCAGATGTAGACTTTTCATGGCAGATTGGAAGCTATTAAAATGCAGATTAAGATATTTTTTTTAATATTGACATTTCTTCTAATTCCAAATATAACAACAGCATTGAATATAACAAATACAAACTTTCAGTTTTCAGAGATAAATACAACAATTATTTTTGAGGATAATCTTTCTTTTTCAAGCATAGAGGTTCATCCAAATTATCTAAAATTAGACGATTATAATATTTCAATAAACATTTCAATTGGATCATTAAATGTTACAGTCATGAATTTAACCACAGATTACAAAAAGTTCAATGAAACTGCATCAGATTCAAGCGGAGAAGCAAATCATACAATAGGCAATTTCACATCAAGCACGTCAATTCTGATAAAAAGGGATGGATCAAACTGGATACAGGCTACAAGCAATTCAATTGGAGAAATAAACTTCAACTATGATGGGGTTTTATCTTCAACAATTCTTGAAATGCTGCCAGGAACAATCTCCCAGCAGTCACAGGGTTCATCCCCATCCTCATCTTCAAACTCAATAGATACTGAAGAAGAAACAGATTATTACATAACTGAAAGCCAAATTGAAAAGGGTTATGAAGCAATATTAAGCAAAAAAAATAAAATAGATTTTGATTTAAACAATGAAAAGCACAGTATAAGGTTAAGTGACATAAAAAATAATTATGTGACAGTAATTCTTTCAAGCAAACCAATGATTTTCTACTTAATTATTGACGAAACAAAAAAAATAAATTTTAATGAGGATGATTATTATGATTTAAGCATTTATTTGAGTGACATAAGGGAAGGGAAGGCAACATTGATGATAAAGAAGATAAATGATCTGGTTTCAGAGGATTCAAGTGAGGAAGAAAGAAGCATAACAAGTGATGTAGAGGATTATTTTGGCTATCCGCAAATAGCAAGAATACAAAACAGTGGTGATTTTCTGGTTTCATTGATTATATTAATATTTATAATAACAATGATAATGATTAAAGACAAGAAAAGAAAAAAATAACATGCCAATAAATGCAACATATGAATATGAGGAAGCAGAAAAGAAGTTTCTTTCAGCTCAGACAATTCCGGAAAAACTGAAAGCACTTCAGGAAATGCTCACAAAAGCGCCAAGCCATAAAGGAGCCGAAAAATTAAGAAAAAGCATAAAAGAAAGAATAAAAAAATACAAGGACTTAGCATCAAAGGAAAAGAGAACAAAGAAAGGCTCTTCATTTCTCTCGGTAAAAAAAGAGGGTGCAGCAAGGGTATGTATTATTGGATTGACTAACACAGGCAAATCAACTTTACTGTCAAAAATTACAAATGCAAAACCAATGATATCAAATATAGGATATGCAACAAAACTTCCTGAAATAGGAATGATGGATTATTATGGGATAAAAATACAGATAGTTGAAATACCGGCAATAACAAAAAATTTCAACGGAACAAAGCATGGCTCATTTTTCATTTCAGTCATAAGGGAGTCAGATTTATTGGTGATAACATTGAATAAAAAGGAAGAGTTTGAATTAATAAAAAAAGAATTGAAAGAAAATGATGTGAATAAAAGATTCATAATCTACGACGGAGATTCAGAGTCACTAAAAAAGGATATCTGGAAAAGTTTAAACCTGATAAAAATTTATACAAAGCAACCAGGAAAAGAAAAGGAATATCCTCCTATAGCAATGAAAAAAGATTCAACTGTAAAAGATGTTGGTATGGAAGTTCACAAGGATTTTGTGAAGAAGTTTGATTATGCAAGAGTCTGGGGGGGTTCAGCAAAGCATGATGGCTCAAGAGTTGGATTAAATCACAGGCTAATTGATGACGATGTAGTTGAATTTCATATTAAGTAAACTTTAAAAATATAAATTATTAGATAATTTTAATGGAATCCTTAAGGAATTATTACAGAATGAAAAAAAAGGAGATAGAAAATAGGTTGACAGAGTTTGAAAACAACAAGGATTATTTTTATGAAATGTGTTTTTGCATATTAACACCTCAATCATCAGCAAAATCAGCATGGGATTCAATATTAAAATTAAAGAAAGCAGATTTCAAAAATAAAAATATCAATCCGGAGTTATATATAAGAAATGTAAGGTTTTATATGAATAAATCAGGATATCTCAGGGAATTAAAGAAAAATTATGATTTCATATTAAAGAATATTAAACAAATTGAATATCCCAAGCAATTGAGGGAATTTCTTGTAAAGAATGTAAAAGGTCATGGATACAAAGAAGTATCTCATTTCATGAGAAATATTGGATACAAAAACTTATCGATACTAGACAGGCATATCCTGAAAAATCTAAAGAAATACAAGGTAATAGATGAAATTCCAAAATCACTGACAGCAAAGAAATATTGTGAAATAGAAGACAAATTCCTTGAATTCAGCAAAAAAATAAATATTCCAATGGATCATCTTGATTTGTTATTCTGGTCAAGAGAGACTGGTGAAATATTCAAATGAAGCACCTTAAACAGTTAAGGGAACTAAAGAAGCATAGTTCTAACAAGAGGCTTGCAGCAGAGGAATGGAACAAGCCATGGCAGACATTGATAGCAACTGCACTATCAGCAAGGACAAAAGATGACACAACAATCCCAGTATCAAATGAATTATTCTCAAAATATAATATAGTAGAGAAATTAGCAAAAGCAAAAATAAAAGATGTTGAAAAAATAATAAGAAGGGTCAATTACTATAAAACAAAATCAAGGAATATAATAAACTGTGCCAAAATCTTATCAAAAAGATATAATGGAAAACCTCCATTGGATTTCAACAAGTTAACAGAACTTCCCGGAGTTGGAAGAAAAACAGCAAATGTATTCCTGTCAGAAAGAGGAAAGGATGCAATTGGCGTTGACACCCACATTGCTTACATCTCACAGAAATTGGGGTGGACAAAAAGCAGCAAACCGGAAATTATAGAAGAAGATTTAAAGAAATTATTTCCAAGAAAACACTGGAGCAGTCTGAATCCAATTGTAGTAAAATTCGGGCAGACGCACACCAACAGAAAAAAGAAGGATGAACTATTAAACAAAATAAAAAATCAATAGTCTCCTCTTTTCAGCAAGGTTTTTTTGAAATCTTTTAATTCAAGTTTATCCTTAAGATAATTAACAGCCTTGTCAACATCAAACTCCATACATGAAAATAAATCCAGATAAAATCTCCCTTCATTGGGATAAGTATGGATTGAAATATTGCTTTCACTCAGGATTACAAAGCCAGTAATTCCCCCAGTGTCCCATTCCTTTGGTTTTGCCTTTATAATTTTAGGTTTAGTCAAAGTATGCATGTTAACAACAGAAGGCAGTTCTTTCAGAATATTCCTGATTAGTTTTTTATCATTCAGCAACTTGCCGTTTACATTAACACCGTCTAGAATAAGGTGGTTGCCTTGATTATGAATCTTTTTTACTTTCATAACAGGATTTATTTAAAAGATGGATTTATAAACCTTACTTATTCAATAGAAATCATGAAACCAGTAAGGGATTTGAAGATAAACAGGGACACAAAAATAACAGAATTAATCAGTCAGATGAATGAAGCAGGCGGATTCACCGCAAAGAAACTTGCAACTGGCGTGGAAATCTTTGAAGCAATGCTCAAGGACAGGGAATGCATTAAATTTCTCTCGTTTCCAGCATGCATTATCTCAACAGGATTAAGGGGTGTAATTAAGGATTTGATAAAAAACAAGTTAGTTGATGTAATCATAACAACTTGCGGAACATTGGATCATGACTTGGCAAGAATCTGGAAGGATTATTATGAAGGTTCCTTTGATATGGACGACAAAGAGTTACACAAAAAAGGGATTAATAGGTTGGGGAATGTTCTGATACCAAATGAAAGCTATGGGATTATTCTAGAAGATAAAATGCGACCAATATTAAATGAGATAGCAATGGAAAAAAAATCATTTTCAACAAGGGAGATAATCTGGGAGTTTGGAAAAAGAATAGATAATGAAAATTCCATTTTATATTGGGCTTACAAGAATAAGATACCTATCTTTGTTCCCGGAATAACAGACGGTGCATTTGGCTCGCAATTGTGGATGTTCAGGCAGAAAAATAAAGATTTCAATATTGACATATTAAAAGATGAAGATGAATTGTCAGAGATAGTGTTCAAGGCAAAAAAAAGTGGGGCATTGATGATTGGCGGAGGAATATCAAAGCACCACGTCATATGGTGGAATCAATTCAAGGATGGATTGGATTATGTGGTATACATAACAACAGCACCGGAATGGGATGGTTCATTATCAGGAGCAAGAATAAGAGAGGCAGTTTCATGGGGAAAGGTAAAAGAAAAGGCAAAGTATATAACAATAGAGGGGGATGCAACAGTGCTGCTACCTTTGCTAGTGACTAAGTTTATTTCTTAAGCTTGAAAATATACAACCAAATAAAGAAAACTCCAATAACCAACAAGCTAATTATTATAATCAACCAGACTCCTAAAGTAATCACTTTACTTTCGGATGATGCAACGCCGACAACGCCGGAAGGAACATCAACAACTTCATTATCAACATTCAAATCTTCTAAATCAAGTGTCTCAGTTAAGTTTTCTTCTGTTAAATTAAGTTCAATGGTTTCATTAATTTCCCCTGTAGAATTCAGATCAACGGTTTTATTAATCTCTGTGCATTCGCTGATATCATAGCTGTTGCAGTCAACAGAGCATGACAAGGTCCCGCTACCATAACCCTCATCTTCACAGGTTCTTCCTCTTATATTATCGCTGTCGCACAATTCATCAGAGTCTACAATTCCATTTCCGCAGATATCATCCCCAAAGCATTCCCCATAATCATAATCAGAGCAATCATCCAAACACCCCAGATCTCCTCCGTCATAACTGAAATTAAGGCATGTGTAATGGCTCAGTTTACCAACATCACAAATTTCTCCTTCATCAAGCTCGCCATCACCGCAGTAGATAGCACTCACGGAAAATACAGCTAATAAAAACATTAATAAGAAAATCACTCCTTTTTTCATGGTTATAAAAATAGATTATATTATATAAAATTTCCTAAAGTTTATAAATATCCAAAACCAGATAATTTCATGAAACAGGTAATTCTGGTAAGGGAAGATTTGAAAATGCCAAGAGGGAAAATGATAGCGCAATGTGCACATGCATCTCTGGAGGCAGCATTGAAATCAAATAAATTAAATGAATGGAAAAGAAAGGGAACAAAAAAGGTAATTCTTAAGGTAAAGGACAGGGAAGAACTGCTGAAATATTATAAACTGGCAAAGGAAAATAAGTTAACAAATGCATTGATAAAAGATGCAGCAAAGACCTTCTTCAAAATGCCAACAATAACATGTCTTGCAATAGGCCCTGACAAGGAAGAAAAGATAGACAAGGTAACAAAAGAATTGAAGATGTTGTAGAAAAATTTATATATTTTCACAATGTATATTAATTAAGAATATTTATAACAAATTATGGGGGAAATAAAAATGTCATCTGATTTGAATTCAGTAAGAGTGCCATTAACAATTTTTGGTTTAGGTTCACTAATTTTGGGTGGATGTAGCGAATATAAAACAATTTTCAAAGGTCCAGAATCAACATATCATATTCAACAAGCAGAAAATGATTCAATTGAAGTTCGTCTAAAAGATTTGGAAGGTGGAAAAGATTTTACTGCGGGATTTGGGGCTGAATTAACAATAAGAGAATCTGAAGCTGTAATAAAAACAGTTAAATCAAAAGATTGGCAGAGGTTCTTAAAAGAATTGCATGAGGATAGGAAGGTGACTACTATTGATAGAGAATATGCAAATATGATAAATCTTGCAATTGATATGGACCTAACAAATGAAAGTAGTAATTTGCATAACTTAGTTGACAGAAGGAATAAATTAGAGAGATTAAATAAAATAGTTCTTTCATTAGATGTAATGAACACTCCAGAAGGTCCTATGCATATTCCAAATTCCAGAGTTCAAACAGGAATATTAAAATATTTAATCGGCGATTTGGCGGTTGTATCTAAAGATGTACAAACAATATTGGGTAAAGCCGATGGAGGATATGGTTGGTTAGAAGTAGAATTACCCTCTGGAAAATCATTGGTTGTAAATGCGGGATATGATATTAAAAATATAGAAAAAGGACCAAATTATGCAAAAGTAAAAGCAAGAAATCCCGATGGATCATTAGAAGATAGGACTGCAGATTATGCAACAAGTGTTATGGATATAAAGATTTATGGTCTTGAACCAGAATCTAAATTTTATTTGGGGGTAATAAATTCTGGAAAGATAATATCAGTTGACGAAGCAGCAACGGATGAAAGAGGAATATTAACATATAGAGATGTTGGAGATGGAAATATGTTGTATGTAATAACAAGAAATAAAATTGGTTTTGATACAAAAGAAAACCCAATATTGGCTAAACCTCCTTTTATATTAAGAGATAATCGGATGATATATCTAAATCCACAAAAACAAGGTATAAAAGTAGAAAAGATAATAGGAATGAATGATAATGCATTCGATGATTCATTTTCCTACTTTAAAAAAGAAAATCCTGAAAAAGAAAGTTACAGGCTTCTTGAACTTGGGAACGATGGTTGGGTGGATCAGGGAAAAGTTAGGTATAAGGATGGAGAATTCACTGTTTATCTTTCTGAAGGTGGAGTGTTTGCAATAGAACAAGTTGGAATAGCAACATCAAGACCAATTGTCTTGGAAGGAAAAAAAGCAGTAGAATTTTAAATTTATTTTTCTTTTTTTCTCGTCGGAAAAACACAGATATAAAAAGGTTTAAATACTAAAACACATATATATAATTTAACAAAAAATAAAGGGGTGAAATCATCATGGCTAAGAAAAAAGGAAAAGCAAAAAAAGCAAAGAAGAAAAGATAATTCTCATTTTATTTTTTTTCTTTTTTTTATTCAAAAATAATTCTCAATAAGATCATAAGACAAATTCCAGTCAGGAAGGATAAGAAAGACAGGAATGATTTCTTAAGGTTTTTTTCCTTATGAAGTTCAGGAATCAAGTCGGAGGCACCGATATAAATAAATCCTCCTGCTGCAAAAGGCAATAAAAATATTCCGGCATCAAAGAATGAAAAAATGAAATAACCAACCAAACCGCCAATCATAGCAGTGACTGCAGAGATGAAATTAAACAAAATGGCTCTGAATTTTGAAAAACCGCCATGAATCAAAACCCCAAAATCACCAATCTCCTGGGGAATCTCATGAAACAATATCGCTATAGAAGTTGAAATGCCTAAAGGAATATTAACTAAAAAACTCCCGGCAATTATAAGCCCGTCTATAAAATTATGAATGCCGTCACCAATTAAGCTCATATGGGTAAAAGTATGAACATCGCAATTTCCCTTGTGGCAATGATGCCAATGCAGAATTCTTTCTATAATAAAAAACAAGCAAAAACCGAGTATCAGGTAAATGTATATGATATAATTATCAAACTCAACAGCTTCAGGCAATAAATGAAGGAATGCATCCCCGATGAAACTTCCTGCAGACAAGCCAACAAGCAACAAAATAATTTTTTTCATAAATTTATCTTTAATGCCCAATAAAAAAACACCAATCAGGGATATCAGGCTTATAATGAATGTGCTTCCTAAAATCCATAATAACATAAAAAAAAATTTAGATTAGCACTTAATAAATATTTCCAAAAGGTTTATAAAAGAAAATTATAACTAAATTCTGAACGATCATAGGGGCTGGGATACACCTGTTCTCATTTCGAACACAGAAGTTAAGACAGCTTCCGTTCCTGTGTGGTACTGCATTTCAATGCGGGAAGCCTGGAAAGTCGTTCACCTTTTTATTATAAATTATTGTTCTTCAGATATTTATAGGCAGTGTATGATGCTATGCTTCCATCGCCAGCAGCAGTAACTGCCTGCCTAAAGACAGAATTAGAGACATCACCTGCAGCAAATATTCCCCTGACGCTTGTCTCCATATTCCTATTCACTTTAATATACGGCCCTTCCATTTCAAATTTAATATTTTTAAACATGCCTAAATTTGGTTCTGAGCCAACTTCAACAAAAATGCCATCGACTTTTAATTCCTCATTGTTTTTTAATGTAACCCCTTCAACTTTATTCTTACCGTTAATCTTTAATATTTCACCTTTTACTAATTTAACATTTTTTGATTTCTTCATCTGATTCTGATACGCAGGTTCTGCCCGAACAACACTTCTGTATAGCAAAGTAACGTCATTATTGTAGGAGCTTAACAATAAAACAGCCTGTGCTGCAGCATCTCCGCCGCCAACAACAATAACTTTCTTGTTTCTGTAAAAAGGACCATCACAGGTATAGCAATAGCTAACACCCATTTTGCTGAATTCTTTTTCACCTGGAACATTTAATTTCCTGTGCTCTGCCCCTATGGTTACTATTAGGGTCTTGGATTCATATTCTGATTTATTGGTCATAACTTTAAATCCTGATTTAGTTTTGATGATTTCTTTTATCTCTTCCTGCTTTACTTCCACGCCCAGTTTATTTACATGTTCCCTGATCTTATCCATAAGTTCTATGCCAGATATTGAAGGAAAACCAGGATAATTTTCAACTTTATAGGCTTCATTCATGACTCCGCCAGGCTCCTTGGCAATAACAAGACATTTCATATTATACCTGATAGAATAAATTGCTGCAGTGTAGCCACCAGGCCCTCCCCCCAAAATCAAAGTGTCGTATATCATCTTATAATTTTATTATTTTTCAAATATTTCAAAATAATATTTGAAATTATATTGACATTCATCCCTGTCGTATCAATAACAAGGTCGTAATGCCTTAAATCAGTGAAATCAACATTGTACAATTTTTTAAATCTTTGTCTTTCCATCAATAGCCTTTCCCTAATTTCTTTTTTCACGCCATCAATGGTTTTAAAATTCTCAAGTTTTCTTTTATCTTTGAAGATTCTTTTTGCCCTTAAATCCAGATCAGCATCAAGAAAAAGGTGTATTCCCTTGGTTATAAACAAAAAGCCCAATCTTGAGTCCAGAACAAAATTATCCTTTCTATTGAATTTTTTGATATCCTCATTAAAATTTTTATCCAGTTTATTGTTTTTATTCAATAACTCTGAAAGCTCTATAAGATCAATTTTATTTTTCTTTGCAAATTTTCTCATTAACTCCCCAACACCATAATATTTCAATCTCAATTTTTTAGAGATATATTTGCCAACAACGCTTTTTCCGCTTCCAGGAGTTCCAGAAATAGTGATTTTCATATAAAAATCAGTTTTATTATGTTAAAAAACCTTTCTAAATTTCATTTATGCAACAATAAAAAAAGCAACAGTAAACTTTATATATTAATTAAAAACAGGAATTACATCTACATGTAGAAGATTTATCTTCTGAAAGTGAATACTTAATAAATAATTAAGTATAATGATGTATGGATTGATTAAATGTGGGATAATAATAAATTCCTAATTAAGAAAATCTTGAAAAATTCCCGTTGATCCTGCGGGAGATTGCTGCTATTGGAATTCGATTTAGACATGCAAGTTAGCTTTCTTTTGAAGGCGGCGAAAGGCTCAGTAACACGTCGATAATCTACCTTATGGTTTGGGATATACTTGGGAAACTGAGGGCAATACCAAATATAGGATAATTACTGTAATGTATTTTCCTTTAAAGTTTAGGCGCCATAAGATGAGTCGGCGACTGATTAGTTTGTTGGTGAGGTAATGGCTCACCAAGGCTAAGATCAGTAGGGGGAGTGAGAGCTCTAGCCTCGAGAAGGGCACTGAGAAACTGGCCCTAGTCCTAAGGGATGCAGCAGTCGCGAAACCTTTACAATGCACGTAAGTGTGATAAGGGAATTCCAAGTGTCTATTCAAAATAGACTTTTGCCAAGTGTAAGAAGCTTGGAGAATAAGTGGTGGGCAAGACCGGTGCCAGCCGCCGCGGTAACACCGGCGCCACGAGTGGGGATCATATTTATTGGGTCTAAAGCGTCCGTAGCTGGTTCAATAAGTCTTTTGTGAAATTGTTTTGCTTAACTTAACAAATTGCAAAAGAAACTATTAAACTAGGGACCGGGAGGAGATAAGAGTATTCCAAGGGGAACGGTAAAATGTTATAATCCTTGGAGGACTACCAATGGCGAAGGCACTTATCCAGAACGGGTCCGACAGTGAGGGACGAAGGCTAGGATAACGATAAGGATTAGATACCCTAGTAGCCCTAGCAGTAAACGCTGTGAGTTAGGTGTTGAATAATCTTAGGGATTATACAGTGCCGTAGGGAAGCCGTTAAACTCACCACCTGGGAAGTACGATCGCAAGATTGAAACTTAAAGGAATTGGCGGGGACGCACCACAAGGAGTGAGGTGTGCGGTTTAATTGGATTCTACGCCGTTAATCTCACCAGGAGCGACGGCAGAATGAAGGTCAGATTGAAGGTTTTACCTAACAAGCCGAGAGATAGTGCATGGCCGCCGTCAGTTCGTGCTGTGAAGTGTCCTGTTAAGTCAGGTAACGAACAAGACCTATATTCACTTTTGCTACCATTTCTTTTGAGAAGTGAGCACAATGTGAAGACTGCTCGGGAAACTGAGAGGAAGGTGTAGGCAACGGTAGGTCAGTATGCTTCGAATCTCCTGGGCTACACGCGCGCAACAATGGTAAGGACAATTGGATGCAACTCTGAGAAGAGAAGCCAACCCCAAAAACCTTATCTTAGTTTAGATTGAGCGTTGTAATTCATGCTCATGACAATGGAATTCCTAGTAATCGGTCTTCAAAATGGACCGGTGAATATGTCCCTGTGTCTTGCACACACCGCCCGTCATCCCAGCCAAGCAGGATTTAGGTGAGGCTCAATTTTTTGTTTGAATCAAACCTAAGTTCAGCAAGGAGGGGCAAGTCGTCACAAGGTAGCCGTAGGGGAACCTGCGGCTGGATCACCTCCTATTTTATTATATTAATATCTCACAAATCAGAATCCGTACATCTGTAATATGGGCCTGTAGCTCAACGGTAGAGCATCGCCCTTGCAAGGCGGGGGTTTCGGGTTCAAAAATAATTTCAGAAAAATTATTGAAATTCCCGACAGGTCCATAGTATTTATTTAATGAGGCTCAAAAATATTAGTTTGGGTCGATGTCAATAATATTTTTCATATTGGCGTGCATAGGCAGATTCACTAAACCATTAGGTGAATGACTTAGCTTGAGAACTGAAGAAGGGCGTGGCAAGCTGCGATAAGCTCTAGTGAGGAGCATGCATCCTTAGACCTAGAGATTCCTGAATAGGACTTCCTACTCTTTAGAGTGTTTAGAAATAAAAAATGACATGGGGAACTGAAGCGTCTTAGTACCCATAGGAAAAGAAATCAACCGAGATGCTGTTAGTATCAGCGAGAGAAAGCAGCCCAGGGCAAACTGAATATTTCATAGAAATATGGAATAAATGTGGTGTTTGAACTGTTATTAAATCTTAACTTATAATTTCGAATTTTCTTGAAATAGAAAACTTCAGAGGGTGATAGTCCCGTAGAAATATATGAGAAAGATTTTTACAGTTTCTGAGTAAGGCACATTGGATATTGTGTCTGAATTTAGGAGGCATCAACTTCTAACCCTAAATATTGTCTCAAGACTGATAGAATACAAGTACTGTGAAGGAAAGTTGAAAAGTACCTATAAAAAGGTCTGAAAAGTTTCTGAAACCTAATGGTGATAGCATGTTACTGTTCTTCGGAATTGTAACGTACGTTTTGAATAACGGACCAGGGAGTTTAATTAAGTGGCAAGATTAAGATCCAAAAAGATAATAATCTAAAATAAATTAAAAGTCTGCAGTTTACGAGAGACGAAGTAATAAAATGCTTTAAGTCACTTGGTTAATACCCGAAGCCGGGCGATCTTACCCTGAACAAGGTGAAGCTCCTGAAAGGGAGTGGAGGCCTGAAGAGGTTCTGCGTGCAAGCGTTCTTCTGATTTGGGGTAAGGGGTGAAAAGCCAATCGAGCCTGGCAATAGCTGGTTCCCACTGAAGTTGGCCGTAGTCAAGTCTTGAAGGAGATAGTTGAAATGGTAGAGCTACGGATTGAGAATTTTGGGGAGTAAAATCTTCGGTTCTTTGTTCAACTCAAAATATTTTAACATCTTAGATTTCAGGAAACGGCGGCAGGCGGTAAGCGTCTGTCGCGAGAGGGGAACAACCCAGACTACAATTAAGGTCCCAAAATATTGGTTAAGTGTTAAAGGGTGAAAGACGTGCACAATCACAGACAGCAGGGAGGTTTGCTTAGAAGCAGCAATCCTTTAAAGAAAGCGTAATAGCTCACCTGTCAAGATTGTGTGCTCTGAAAATGGACGGGACTAAACCAATTACCGATATTGTAGATTTCTAAAAATGAAATGGTAAGTGGGCATTTTGTGAGGGCAGAAGTTTTATCGTGAGATAGGATGGACCTTGCAAAAATGAGAATCCTGGTGGTAGTAAGATCTATATATCGTGAGAATCGATAATACCGAAAGGGCAAAGGTTTCTCAGCAATATAGTTTAGCTGAGATTAAGTTGATCCTAATTACACTCCTAATTAGACGTGTAAGAAAGGGAAAAGGGTTAATATTCCCTTACCATTTAGGTACATATGGCAACAGAATATTATTTCTCGACTCTTTGGGCTAGATTAATATTTTTCGTCAAAAATATTAACCAAAACAAATCAAGGAAGGATTGTAATAATGAGAACTTGATTAAATTTGGGATGAGTTTATCTATGGTAAATTTAATTGATGCCTAGAGACAGTGAAAAGAAAAATAATAGGATCCTAAATGTTCATACTGAGAACCGACACAGGTGCCCCTGGGTGAGAAGCCCAAGGTATGAGGGAGTAACTTAACTTAGGGAAATCGACAAATTAGTCCCGTATCTTCGGTATAAGGGATCCCTGCATTCGTATCCTTATGGGTGCGATTACAGGGTGCAATAACTAAGGCGGCCCGACTGTTTAACAAAAACTTAACCAACTGCAAGCCTGCAAAGGTGTGTATAGTTGGTGACGTCTGCCCAGTGCTTGTACTTCAAATTCCAGTTCAATGGAACTAAGAGCAAGTAAACGGCGGGAATAACTATAATTCTCTTAAGGTAGCGAAATGCCTTGTCGTTTGAATGACGACCTGCATGAATGGCGTAACGAGGTT
>JAGVZC010000016.1 GCA_018302885.1 Candidatus Woesearchaeota archaeon | reverse complement strand
TTGCTTACATAAACACCTTCTTTTACTTTATCCTCGCTATTTGCACGAATCTTAATTTCAATGTTCCTGCTTTCAAGAGCATCAATATCAAAACTATATTTGTTCAGCCCGCTTTCTATGAATACAAAACCTATTTCAGGATTTATTGTTAAGGTTAATTTTATTTTTTTATTCTCTTTGTTTTCAATTATTAAATAATCATTTTTTGTTTCATCAAGCTTCATTTTTACCTTGATGGAATCCTTGTCAATATTTATTTCATCAATCTCGGATGTGCTGCCTCCACCACTTCCTCCTCCGCCTGTGTTGCTTCCGCTTGGTGCTCCGCTGCTAACTGTGGTTTCTGCCGCCGAGTAAGTTGTAAAATGAGTTACATTGAAACTCAAAGTTCCATTTGAATAACTGTTTATTTTACATATTGTTGAAGAACAATCACTTCCATCCATCTTGATTTTCGGATTGGTAAAAGTTAAGCTGTATAATTCAAGTGTTGCAGCCTTATTAAAATCAGGAAGACCATCAGAATTTAATGTAATTAAATTACTTCCTATTTCAATATAATTATCCAAATTTGTGTCTGATGTTATACTTATATCCTCATTAAATTTAATTTTACCATAGCCTGGAACATGCAATATTACATCTTGAATGTTTGTTTGTAATCCCTTAGTTAAGGAATTAAATTGCGTTATTTCTGCACCAGTAAGGGTGAATTCTGTATATGTAATATTATAACCCTTGCTGCTATTAATGTTAAAAGTAACGGATTTGGAATCATTTAAGAAACCAAAACTATCATTGGCAAAAAAGTATAATGTATTTGTTCCCTCAGACGCTGCAAAGGTTATGTTTTCAGTTATGGTGATATTGTTTGTGTTATTTAAGTTGTACCATATTAAGCTTACATCAGAAGCATCAAAAACCGTAAAATTCAGGTTTATTGTAGCATTGTAATTATAAGTCTTGTTTAATGGTGAATCCAAGAATATGGTTGGAGGGCCATTGTCAATAACCACCGAAACGCTTGTACCTACACTTTGCACAGCCCTTATGTCAAATATGGATTTGGAGGTTATATTCCCATTCTTAACTTCACCAATGAAATTAAGAAAAACAAATAAGATTAAAATTATTAGTATTATTTTTACATATTTCATTTATATTTTTCATCTGATTACTTTTTTCTTTTTGATATGAATTTTATCAACAATACCAATATTATTAGTATTATCACTAAAACTATGAAGCTAGCTATTGGTGATGAGCCTATAAAATTTGTTTTTGTTGCCTGTGTGCTTGTTGTATCAGGTTGTTTTACAATTACCTTGAAATCTTTGAAATATGTCGAGGATAACTGCAAAGCTCCGCCAGCCCTGGGTTTGTAAGATATGGAGAAGGAAGCTCCAACATTCCATTCATCTCCTGGCTGGGCATCTTCTGGAATTGTGATTTTCATTGGCACGGATATGTCGCTTGAATCTAATTCAACAAAATATTCCAAATTTTCATCAGTGAATTCAGCTATATTTCCGCCGTCAGCAAGTTCAACCATGACAATTGCATCTGCATCTCCTCCATGGTTTTGCAGCATGAATGCAACCTCTTTTATCTCTCCAGCTTCAACCATTAATGGATTTTTATCATAATAAAAGGAGGTTACCCCGACTGTAGCATTGACTGCATTGATTATCAGAAATGAAAATACAAAAAATATTAAGCTTATTATTACTTTATTTTTCATCTTTTTATTGGACAATTATGCTCCAGTCCTCCTCAGTGTCTGTTGAATAAGTCTGACCTGTCAAATCTTCAGGAACATGCACTAAACACAGGAATAACGATTCTTGATTATGTGGTGCTGGACCAATTGGTAAGAGTGCCTGAGATATTATTGTACTGTTAAATGCTGTAGTTTCATCAATTGATTTGTTTACCAATTTGTATGTGCCTGATATACTAGGATCGCATGAATTAGTTCCGCTTAATATTGATATTGTAAAATTCTTTGCAGGTATGAATGTGCTTCCAATGCTGTCTCCATGAATGTTTACCGCAGTTACATTGATGCTTCCGGCATAAATATTATCATTGCCTGTATTGTTCATGAAAATTCCCCCATCCGACTGTGCTACATCCTCCTGATTTGGAGTTGCTGTAGGAAATGAAATAGCGCTATCCTGTAAGCTGAATGAAGTGGTTTCTCCAACAGTAAATTTAACTGTGTTGTTTTGAGCTGAATTACCATTAAGATCCTCTACATAAACACTGACATTCCAATTCATTGCGGTATCATAAAATACTAAATTAAATGTACAGCTGAAATTTACCATGTAACTTCCTATTGTGCCGGATGAAACACAACCGCCATCATTAGCAGTGTAATTATACCTTGTCATGCCCCCATTAGTTCCATTGGTGATGTTTGCTATTGCGGATGTTGTATCTATATTGGAGGCTCCTTCGGAATCATTGACTATAAAACTAAAGAATAATGTTGTGTTGCTTGTTGGATCATTAGTAATGCTCCAGCTGGGATTTATGCTTACATTTGTAATTTGTGGGGGGCTGTTTCCAACAGTTATTGAAACGCTTGTTGATTGGGAAGTTATGGTTCTTCCAGTAATTGAATCAAATCCATCTTTTAAAAAATCAAGAACATTTGCATAAGTTGAGGGAATGATGATTATGCTGAAAATTAATAATAACAGAATCAAAAATATATAATCACTCCCTTTTTTATTATGATACATAATTAATAAATCAAAAATAAATATATAAACCTTTCTCTATTAACTTATTATAATGCTCCAGTCCTCCTCAGTATCTGTTGAATAAGTCTGACCTGTTAAATCTCCAGGCGTATGCAGTAAGCACATGAATAATGTCTGTTCATTGTAAGGTTTTACAGCAGCAGGCAAGCTTGCAGTGGATATTATTGTGCTATTAAATGCATTTGTACTTTCAATTGTTTTATTGACTAACCTGTAAATTCCACTTAATGATATATCGCATGAATCTGCGACACTTCCTCCAACACTGGATATTGTAAAGTTCTTTGCAGGTATAAATGTGCTTCCAATGCTGTCTCCATGAATGTTTACTGCGGTAATATTAATATCTCCAGAGGCAATATCATCATTTCCTGTATTATTCATATAAATTGCATCACTTGCTGTTATGTTATGAGTGTTTGGAATTGCATCAGGGAAGCTGAATGTTGCATCAGATAAACTAAATGATGTTGTTTCTCCCAAATTAAATGTTACAGTTTTATTCATGGTATAATTGGATGATTTATCATTTAACATCAAACTTACATTCCAATCTCCAGCACCATCATAGAATACGATGTTGATAGTACAGCTGTAATTTGCTATGTATTTGCCGAAGTTTCCGCTTTGTTTGCAACCCCCGTCAAGGTTTGTATTGTTGTATCTTGTGATTTCTCCTCCTCTTGAGAAGTTTGCAAATATGTTTGTATTATCTATGTCTGTGTAATTATCATCATCCCTTACGCTAAAGCTGAAGAATGCACTTGTATTTCCATTTACTGTGACGCTCCATGTTGGATTGATGCTTACATTTGTAATTTGAGGTCCTGTGTTTAATATTACTAATTGTGATGTATTTACATAAGCGCTGCATTCGCTACTGTCATCACATACTCTTATCTGGGCGCTGTAGTTGCTTCCTTTTGTCGTGTTCTCAAAGTTTATTGCAAATACTTTTAATGCATCCTGTGTTGCAGGAAGGCTATTTATGTTGAATAATAATCTTGAGCCATTCTCAAATGCCCAGATATCATAAGTCAGTGTTTCCCCTGCATCAGAATCCGTTGGTGTGAATGAGACATGAAGGTCCTGTGCTGATAAATTAGTTGCAAATGTTGAATTAATTGTTGGCGTTGGATCATTTGGAGCACTATTGGAGGGGGTTATTGTTAATGTTGTTGAATTTTTCAATGATGAGTTCCTATTTCCATCAAATGCAAATGCCTGCACAATAATCTGATCATTAATTACAAAATTATCTGGAGTTAAAACATCAGTTGTATTTGTTCCATTTGCTAAGTTAGTGTTTGTAGTTCTCCTGATTAAAGCATTATTATTGAACCATTCAAATGTAATGCTATTTGCATCATTATCATCATCTGAGAATACAACACTAACATTTATTATTTGCACGTTATTATATGTGCTATAGTTGAATGCCGGAGTTGTTATGCTTGCATTTGAGTTTCTTATAGTTACATTTACAATTGTTGAAATAGTTGCACTATAATCCCCGCTGTCATCGCTTACATTTACGCTGAAGCTCCAGTTGCTGTATTTGCTTGTATTGGATTTGTCTAATATTACACTTGCATATTGAGGGTCATTACATCCGCTATTCATATCAAATTGTCCGGTGTCATTATGGACAGTTATATGATAAGTCAATATATCATTGTCATCATTATCATCACAGTAGAAGTTCATTCTTAAATCTTCAGTTGTGTAATTTAATTGTGATATGCTGGTTGAATTAATAATTACATTAATAGGGGCATTAGGTGCATTATTTGGTTCTGGAGTAATTTCGGTTATATTAAAATCATCAAGTCTCTGGGATGAGATGTCATCAACAGTATAGCAAGGATTGCTGCCCACTCCAGCACCACCATAGCCTATTTCAGTTAAACTATTGTCGGTTGCCGTACCTGCTAACACTTCATTAACATAAACACTTATTGTATTCCCTGCTACAGACAACTTTACTGTATTTCCAGTTGCAGGCAATGGCAAAATAGTGCTATCCAATACTGTGCACGTGCTTGCAACTCTTTTATGTATATTTGTATTCCCCGTGGTTGTTGAAAACTTAAATGCATAAAAATTATTAACATCAAGATATCTTGCGACTAAAATTGAAGTATCATCCGAAGAGTCTTGTACTACATAGAGGACAGAAACATTATAATTTGCAGTTGATGGTGCAGGATTTGCAATTCCTACTCCCCCATCACTTGTGGTTCCTGTGTGCTGAAGCCCATTACTTTCAATATCCAAATTCCCTCCTGCAGTATAACTTTGTGTCCATGAGGTTCCTATATTAGGAGCGTGTGCTGTTAAAAGCGTTGCAGCAGTGCCTGTAAAAGCATCATAAAATATATTTTCCATTGGATCAATTATGTGGTCAATTTCTATTGTACCATCAATTATTCTTAAGTCAAATGTGTCTTGACTTCCCACTAAATTGGTTAAATAAATTTTATTATATTCATTTGAATTAATGCTGCTAAAATCAGCAATTAAATTATTTTCATCATAAACTTCAATTCTTGATATTCATTATTCTCAATTTCTTCACTCCAATTGTTGTCCAGTCTGTAAACTTCATTATAAATATCAGATATGAATTCTTTATTTTCGTCAAGATGCACAGCTTTGCTAATTTCAATTATCACTTCATAAGTCTCATTGCTTAATGAAGGAACAATCCATCTAATCTCATCAATTAATCCATTGTTATTGTCATCCACATAATCAATTATTTCAGTTGATTCCCTCACTCCATTTGTTGTCCTGTATAATTTAATCAAGTCCCTATTGGCATCATCAATTGAAGTGTAAGCCAGGATATTCTCATAATGAACATCAGAGTAAACAGTTATTTCTTTTTTACCATTGCTGATTTCTTTTTCAATTATTCCAGGGCCTTCAGTGTAATACTCTATTTCAACTTCCTCCACTTCCTCATCTATAATCAAACCAATCTCATCATTGTTTATTTCAGGCTCCATTACTGCATAGCCTGTCAATGCTATTGGTCTTATTTCATTGTCTTCAATTACCTTTATCTTATCTTCTCCAATCTCTTCTTTCACTTCATCAACAATCCTACTGACTTTTACATAAGACACCTTGTCAGAAAGCCTGATTGTTAAGCTGTCGGTGCTCTCTTTTAATTTAACTCTCTTAACCCATTTGACAGGCTTGTTTATTTCAACATACCCTTGTATCAAAACTTCTTCCTCAATCTCAATTTGTGTATCAACTACAACCTGCTCTTCAGTTATATTTTCAGGCAATGTTAAATTTTCTTCAATTGTAATATTATCAATTATAATTACATTTTCAGTCAGAGTAATATTTTCCTCAAGGGTTGCATTATCCCCAATTATTAAACCAGTTATTGTTGGTTGTAATAAATACAATCCAAATCCTAATAATATCAATATGGCAAATACTGTTGCAAGAGGAGTGATGTTGAATTTCTTCTCCTCTCTTTTTATTTCTTCACTGATAACATTTAATTGATTATTGTAGTCTCTTATTTTTTCATCATAATAATTGATCCAGTGCTCTGGCGTTCTTTTATCCAGCGCATTGAATAACCTTTCACTGTATTCCCTGTGGCTGATTCTGTCTCTTTCATGCTGGCTGCTTAACTCCTGAACTAAATTAATTATTTTTTTCTTGTGGTGTGCGCAAGTATATATGCTTCTGACTAGCTCATTCCTCTTGCTTTCCAGTTTTGTTATTTTATTTTTGTCTGACATATTTCTTTTTAGCTCTTGAGTATGAAGTCCAGATTGTTCTCTGATCCCTGTTCAGCAAATCAGCAATCTGTGAAAATTTGAGGCCGAGTTTATCATGAAGATAATATGCAACGGATTCCAAAGCGGATAATTTGCCGTCAAAGATTGAAACAGGAATCCACAATTCTATTTTTTTAGTGATTATCTTACTGGAATATTTTTTCTTTGAATTGTTGTAAGTATGCCATATATTCCTTTCATCCCTTCCTAAAATTTCTGAAATCTTGTGCAATGACAAATTCTTTTCTTCCTTGAGATGTTTGACAATGGACTCAAGAACAGTTAATTTTTTATTGAAAATATTTACAGGAATAAACAATTGCTCCCTGACAAAATCAAATAATTCATCTATGCTTATTTTGTATTTGTCCTTCAAGGGCAATAATGATTCTTTGGCTTTTTCAAACTGTATTAAATCATCAAATGTAAGTGCTTTTTTTTCAGGAAGAATTATGCTTGCGCATTCCCTAAACAACTCTTTTTCCTTGTTAGATAACTTGGAATAGAAAGAAATAGCATTCTCTCTATCCTTCTGTTTATCCAAATTTTTCATAGCGCTATGTATACATTAAATGTAAGTATTATATATAAATATTACGTATTTTATAATAAATAATACATTAAATGTAAGTATATATAATTTAACCAAAAGCTTATAAAAAAACCAAATTATTCAATATCATGCCAGAAGAACAACAGGAAGAATTTGTAAGAGTAAAGCTTCCAAGAGGAAAACAGACAATAGGAATAGTTGAGCAAAGGCTTGGTGGAAGCAGGGCAAGAGTAAAATGCTTTGATGGAAAGTCAAGAATTTGCAGGATACCTGGAAGATTAAAAAGGAAGCTATGGATAAGGGAAAATGACACGATTCTTGTTGAGCCATGGGAATTGGATGATACAAAGGGGGATATAATATTCAAATACAGGGAAAATCAGATTGCAGTTCTTAAGAAGAAAGGATTGATAAAAAATATTTCAACTGAAGAATTTTAAATGGAACAATTAAGAATTCCAAGGGAAAGAATTCCAATGTTAGTAGGCGCTAAAGGCTCAACCAAAAGAAAGATACAAAAATCAACTGATACAAAAATAAGAATTAATTCTGAAAATGGTGATGTGTTTATTGAAGGAGAACCTGTAAATGTATTCAACTGCCTGAATGTTATCAAGGCAGTGGGAAGGGGTTTTAATCCGGATATTGCATTAAAATTGCTTAATGAGGATTATTCTTTTGAAATAATTAATATTGAGGAGTTTGCAAGAAATAAAAAAGATTTAATTAGGATAAGGTCGAGGTTGATTGGAAGAGAAGGAAAAGCGAGGGGTTATATTGAATCATTGACAAATACAAAAATTGAAGTTTATGGAAAAACTTTAGGTATTATAGGAAAAATAGATAGTGTAATAATTGCAAGACAGGGAATAATAAATCTTATACATGGAAGCAAACACGGAAATGTTTATGCTTATATAGAAAAACAAAAATTAAAGAATAAATAACATAAAAATTTATAAACTAAATTAATTCTTTCATTTGTTAATGGAAAAAGAGGTAACTGCGGAAACTTTAGCTAAGCAGCAAAGAGAAATATCAATATCGGAATTTTTTCTGAAAAATAAACATCTTTTAGGTTTTGATAATCCAAGAAAAGCATTGCTGACAACAATAAAGGAAGCAGTTGATAATTCTTTGGATGCTTGTGAGGAAGCAAGAATATTGCCAAATATAATTGTAAAAGTAGAAGATTTACAGGAAGACAGGTTTGAAGTTACAGTAGAGGATAATGGGCCGGGAATTGTAAAAGAGCAAATACCGAAAATATTTGGTAAATTGTTGTATGGAAGTAAATTTCACAGGCTGAAATGTTCAAGAGGTCAGCAGGGAATTGGAATTTCAGCTTCAGCAATGTATGGTCAGTTAACGACGGGAAAGCCAATAATAATAGTTTCTAAAACAAAAAAAGACAAGCCGGCGCACTATTATGAATTGCAAATAGATACAAAAAGAAATGAACCGCAAATTATTGCAGAACAAATTGTAGAATGGGAAGCGGAGCACGGAACAAAAATTAAAATTGTTCTTGAGGCAAAATATCAGAAAGGAAAACAAAGCATAGATGAATATCTGGAGCAGACGGCAATTGTTAATCCTCATCTGAGTTTAATATACACTAATCCTGAAAAGCAAAAAATTGAGTTTCCAAGGGCAACAAATGAATTGCCAAAAGAGCCAAAGGAAATAAAACCGCACCCTTATGGTATTGAACTTGGAATTTTGATAAGTATGCTTCGTGATACCCAATCATCCACATTGCAGTCTTTTTTGCAAAATGATTTCTGCAGGGTCTCAGCAAAGGTTGCAAAGGAAATATGTGACAAGGCAGGCGTGTACGAAAGATCAAGACCATCAAGAATTGCAAAGCAGGAAGCAGAGAATTTATACAAGGCAATACAGCAGGTGAAAATAATTGCTCCGCCTACAGATTCTGTTACACCTATAGGAGATGAGTTGCTCCTGAGGGGATTGAAGAAGGAGATTAACGCAGATTTTTATGCATCAGTCACAAGGCCACCGTCAGTTTATCGTGGTAATCCATTTATCGTTGAGGCCTCTTTAGCTTATGGGGGAGATTTACAAAAAGAGGATTCCATAAAATTATTAAGATTCGCAAACAGGGTTCCATTGCAGTATCAGCAGTCAGCATGTGCAATAACAAAATCAGTAATATCAACAGCATGGAGGAATTATGGATTGTCACAAAGCAAGGGGGCATTGCCAATAGGGCCTGTAGTTCTTTTGGTTCACATAGCTTCTGTGTGGGTTCCATTTACATCGGAATCTAAGGAGGCAATTGCTCATTATCCCGAAATAGTCAAGGAAATAAAATTAGCATTGCAGGATGTTGGAAGGAAACTTGCATCATATATAAGGAAGCATGTGAGGGCAAAGGAGCAAAGAGCAAGAGCAAGTCTTTTTGAAAATTATATTCCTGAGCTGGCTTCATCATTATCTAATCTTACTGGAGAGAAAAAAGAAAAAATTCAGGAGGATTTATTAAAAATATTAAAGAAAGGAATACCTGAGCTGGAAGAAAATGGACAAATTGAAAAATAAAATAAAAGATGAACTGAAACTTCTTGGAAAGAAAGTAATCAATAAAATAGAAAAGAAGGAAAATCCTTTTCTTGAAGTCCCAGTAAGAAGTTTGTCAAATGTCTCTTATGATAAAAAATCAAAGACATTAAAGCTTGGGGAAAATACTTCAAAAAGATTTTTTTTTAATGTCGCGCATTCTAAAAAATTCCTTCAGACTGTGGAAGTAGCTTCAATATGCAAGAATTTACTTGAGGAAGGAAAGCATGCAAGTCTTAGGGATGTTTTCTACATGGCCAAGAGGACAATTCCAAATACAAAAGTGAACCTTGTTGATGAGCAGACAGAAACAGACAAGTCCTTGGAAGATTTGGAATTGATTACAGAATTTTCAAGAGAGCAGCTGCATGTCAACGCAAACAAGATGGGTTCTGTTGTTGGAAAAGTGAAAATCTCTGATAGAGGAGACAACATAAACTGGGCTAAGCTTGGATCTGGAGGTTGGTCTATCCCATCAAATGTGGAGGAAATAAAATTTGAAGAAGTCAAGGCAAATTTTGTGATTTATATGGAGAAGCAGGCAATTTGGGAGAGGCTTCACGAGGATAAAGTATGGGAAAAATTA
>JAGVZC010000025.1 GCA_018302885.1 Candidatus Woesearchaeota archaeon | reverse complement strand
AAGCGTTAAATGATAATGATAGAGATTCAGCAAAGTATCTTTGGTGGGACCTTAAGCATTTTGTATCTCATGGAGATGTTGATGCTAAGTTACAATAATCTTTTTAAACTTCAAAGTCATATACATAAAAAAGAGCATAAAACTTTTTCTGATTGTTTGTTCGGAGCACTACACTTATTTCTCAATATTCTATTATTTAAAAGAATTTAAGCTAATTGCTTTCTTCCAGTTAGATTTATAAAAATTTCCCTTTTTATACTTTCATGGGAGACATAGTAAGTGACCATGAGGCAGCAATTAGATTAGTCATTGGAGCATATCGCCGATTGCAAGCACATAATCCTCAACATGAACTTTTGAAGTATATTACTAATGTTACTGATGAAGGTTTTGATAATGTTGAAGAAAGATGTGAACAATATCTTGATAGGTTTGAAACCCCTGAAGATAAAAAGAAAGACTATGTAATGATTGGAAAAGTTCTTTGCTCTTATTTTATCGCCCTGAGAAATGCTAGTGAAGAAATTGAAGGCATAAGAAAACCTCAACCATTAGAAAAACTTATTGATGAAGATGGTGAAGATTTACCTTTCTGATAATCTTAGAGCTTAATAATTAAATTTTGGTAGAAGATGTATAATCTTATTATCGAATGGTGAAAATGGTAAGATTTATAAACCAACCATATTTAATTCTTATATTATGAAACAAAAATTTTTTATTTTAAAAAAAGTAAATAAGATTTTCTTAGCTGAAACTATTTGTTGCTGTTGATTTTAAATCACTGGCCTTTATTTTTAGAGTTTACCCTTAGTATAATTTCTAAAACCTTTTGATGATTATTTTTAGGTTAAATTCCAAGAGTAATCTATATTAAAATAAGTCATACAGACTCTAAATGTAGGAGAAAGAAAAATGGAAAAAAATGTTATGGAACATAAAATTGATTCGATGGATGAAGATAAATTTTATAGATTAGAACCAGAACTTAGTAGTAATTTGCTCCCAATATGGAGCTTCATGGGAGTTGAAGGGTATCGCCATTCAATTTTAATTGATTCGAATTCGAATGAAGTAAGTTTTTACGAAGAAGGATATATAAGAAAATTTATTTATATTGAAAACAACGAAGCTTACGAAAGTTACAAAGATAACCATATAAGATTGAATAGCCCTTTTGATATAGGGAGAATTAGTTACATTTACAAATCCTTAGATGAATTTTTAAATGATATAGACCATCGTAAGATAAAAAAATCATTTATTGATGAGATAAAAAGAAGAGGACATCTCGGTTTTCCTGCGGGTGTGCGTTGTTAAGGAGATTTCTCTTCCTCCTTTTATTATTTAGAAATTTAAAATTTTCTTTTTACAATTTATGTCTTTAGTTTAACATTTTGTATCTAAACCGATAACTTTTTTACTGGTTTCGTACTAGGCATTTATTATTAATACAAAAAATAAAAAAAAAGAAATAGAAAAACCCTGACAATTAAGGTTTATTCTTCTTGATCGTATTCTTCTTGTTCTTCTTCTTCCTTGTTGTATTCCTGTTTTCCTTTTTCACTGCCTTTCTCTAATAAAGTAACATTCTTAGCTTGTTTACCTTTTTCAGTTTCTGCAGACTCAAATGAAACTTTATCATTTTCTCTTAGAAAAACTCCTCTTTGTAACGCAGACTGGTGTACAAAATATTCGTTTCCGTCTTCCCCTTCAATGAACCCAAATCTCTTCATTGCGTTGTAAAATTTTACTCTTCCTTCCATTGTTATTTTCCTCCTTAACTGCTCAGATTACTTGAGCAACCTGATAAAAAGCAATAATTCATAGTTTTTAAATGTTTAGGTTGAGATAAAAACTAATTTAAAGATATAAAAATGGTCTATTTTTATGAAAGCAGTACAAATATACAAAAAACTTGAAAAAGACTTTATTACTTCCAAGATGAGTGATAATTGGGCTGAATATATGGGTTCTATCTATGATTTTCTTAGTGAAAACTTTAAGAAAAGATCTATGGGATTAGTTTGTGATTTTACAGAAGAAATAAACAAAGTTTATACTGCTGTTTTTCCTTCAAAACAAGTTATGCAAAAGATATTAGATTATAATATTCAGGATACTATGCTTTTTGTACATCATCCATCTATTTGGGATATTAGAAAAGCTCCAGAAGTTTTTTATCAAATGGACAGGAATTTATTGCAACAATTCAAAAATAGAAGAATCTCAATTTACAACCTTCATGTGCCCTTGGATAATTATGGAAAATATTCAACAAGTGTAACTTTAGCAAAAGCAATTGGGATAAAACCTGAAAAAGCCTTCGCACCTTATTATGGTTCTTTATGTGGGGTATTTGGGAAAACGAAAATGAAAACCATACAAGAATTAAAAAAGAATTTCGAATCTGCAGTAAATCATAAGGTTAAATTGTATCATTATGGTAATGATAAGATTAGAAATGGAAATGTTGCGATTATTGCAGGCGGAGGAAATGATGTTGATATGTTGAAAGAGATAGTTGAAGAGGGAACCAACGTATTTGTGACTGGTATAACCGCAAAGAATGATCATTCAAGAAAAGCCCATGAGTTTGCGGAAAAGAATAACCTTAATCTTCTTGGGGGAACCCATTATTCAACTGAAATATTTGCATGTATTGCAATGATTGATTATTTTAAAAAATTAGGGCTGTCTTCTGAATTCATTTCAGATAAACCAGTAATGGAGGATATGTAATAAATATTTTAAAATCACAGATCCAACAGCAATTCCTTCATATTTAGCATCCTGTCTCTTTTGGAGCGTTCTTTATTGGAAATAGAATCATTATTGCTTGATTTAAGCTTTATTTTCATACAGGATTAATAGGTGATAAAAATATATAAATATTACCCTCCTGAGCTTGTGTACTTCTTCATGGCAAGATTCCACATGATTATGCTGAATATAAGGAATGCAATTACTGGCATTGATATCAGGGCTAAATTAAGTATGTTAAGTGTTCCAAGCAAAGCTGATGCAGGATAAAATGATATTACGGCAACCGGAAGTATGAAGGTGAAAATCAGCCTCATTTCAAACCCGTAAATATTCATTGGATATCTTGAAACATCAGTCAGTTTGAACAATAAATCAAACAACCCCAATGATTTTACAAATAAGAAGGACAATGAACTGATCAGAACCATTAAAGAATACATGAATATGAATGCAATTACAATCATGAACAGGTAAAGCAGCGTATTAAATGAAAGTATGATTAAATTTAATTTTATGAATGCCCATATTATCAGTACTAATCCGACAAAAACTTCTGCAAAGCCCTCTATGTCTATTGAGCTGAATGTCAGGTAGAGCATAGTATTGAAAGGCTTTACCAGAAACTTGTCAAAGGTTCCGTGCCTTACATTTTCTATAACCTGAAATGGGAATATGAACAAAAATGCATGTGATAATCCCATGACCAGTATGAAAGTTCCCTGGAACAGGATAAATTCCTCAAATCCCCATCCAGGAATTCCTAATGAATTTGCATATATCAAAAGCATTACTATCGGCCCTATGAGGTCAGCAAGAATCAATCCAAGGCTCTTTACTATGAAATTTCCCTTGTATGCCATGTCAGAGCTTAATTCTAATGCAAATGTTTTGACCCATAATTTAAGGTATTTGTTCATGCCCCGGCTCCTGCAAATTTTTTGAATGCCTTGTACCATACAAATTCAGCTATTGCATATAAGATTAAAATCCATGTTATCTGAATTCCTATCATTATTAATACTTTTAAATAAGGGTAATTCCCAAGGTAAATGTTTATCGGAACAAATCTTATGTACTGAAATGGAAGATAGTTGAATATTTTCTGGAATGCAATTGGAAAGAATGTTAATGGTATCATTCCCCCAGACAGGAACACAACAGTTGCCCTCTTCACTCTCCTTATTCCCCCTATTCTGTTAAACCAGAATGCAGTCATTCCAACAAGGTAGGATATCAGGAAGTTTAGTATCATGGCAAGGACTATTGAAATTACAAATGTTAGGAAGTAAAACACCGGTGCTATCTTTAATCCAAAGAAAAATACCGCTATTAAAAAGAAAGGAGCCATTTCCAGAATAATGGATAATGAATTTACTCCCAGTATCTGAAAAAAATAAAAGTATGCCACCTTAAACGGCTTGAGCAGCATGTTCACCAGCTCTCCATTTCTCACATCAAACTCAAGCCATTCCTCAACTCCTGACCATGTAAAGAATGCAATTATCATGTTAAGTGCATAATAGGATATCATCAGTTCAAATGTGAATCCGTTTATTATTTCCTGCCCTGAATATGAGAATATTGCCTTCCAAAGAAAATAATATATCAATAGCTGCAGGGGGGATGTAATCAGGGTTATGTAAAAGTGAAACCTGTAGGCTACAGCATCCTTGAAGCCCATTCTGATTATTGATTTTATTTTTTTATACATTTTGGTAGATTGTTTTTATTATTTCTTCTATTGTTGGATCCTGCACTGTTATGTCCACAATTTCAAAATTTGTTAATAAATAATCAACCAGATTCCTTATAGAATTTTTTTCTAGATTTAATTCTATCTTGATTTCATACTTTGTTTTGTTGAGTATCTTGCATCCTTTTAGGTTGAAGTCGCTTTTTTGGCTTTCAAACTTGACATCTATCAGCTTTTTCTTAAGATATTTGTCTTTGATATGCTCCAAAAATCCCTCATAAATTATTTCTCCGTGATTGATTATTATTATCCTCTTGCATAGCCTCTCTATGTCCTGCATGTCATGCGTGGTTACAATGAATGTTGTATGGTATTTTTTGTTGACATCTTTAATGAAATCAACAAGCCTTTCCTTTGCCACCATATCAAGCCCTATTGAAGGTTCATCAAGGAAAACAAGCTTTGGATTGTGAATCAAGGCAGCCAGTATTTTGCATTTCATTCTCTCTCCCAGGCTCAGGTCTCTTACTGGAGTTTTCATTACATCTTCTATCTGGAGTATTTTCACCATGTTTTTCAGCCTTTTTTCAAATTCCTTTTCCTCTATTTCATAAAGGTCCTTATGAAGGTAGAATGTATCAATGGCTGGAAGATCCCACCACAGCTGCTCTTTCTGTCCGAATACAACTCCAATATGCTTTACATATTTTACCCTGTCTTTCCATGGTATGAAATTCATGACATTTACCTCTCCTGATGTTGGAAACAGAACTCCTGACAATGCCTTTATTGCTGTTGACTTTCCAGCTCCGTTTGGCCCTATAAATCCGAGAATTTCTCCTTCTTCCACCTCAAATGATATTCCCTTCAATGCTTCCTTGTATTCATACTTTCTGTGAAATAAGGACTTGATTGCATTGATCAATCCAGGTTCTCTTTCATATGTTTTGTATATTTTTTTGAGGTCTTTGACGACAATCATAGGTTGCATTTTATAGCCTCCCTGAAAAAGTTAATAATAATATTTGAGCAACTAATCCCGCTCTCAATCAGAAAAAAATTTTTGTTATCATAGCATAAAACTCGTGTTTTTTTCTGTATTTAAGGCTTTTGGAGAGTT
>JAGVZC010000010.1 GCA_018302885.1 Candidatus Woesearchaeota archaeon | reverse complement strand
TAAATTTGCAAGAAAAGTTCAGGGAGAAAATCAGGATATAAAAAAAGCATTGGCTAAACAATTATCCGGATTGAAAGTTACTGAAGAAAATGTTGAAGCATGCATTAAAAAATTAAAATTAAGCCACAAGCCAACAGAATGGAATGACAATGAATTAAAGCAGTTATCTTCTGAATTAAGAAAATTAAAGCCAATGATAATTGCTGCCAATAAACTGGATGTCGAAGGTGCTCTTCTTAATCTGGATAAGCTAAAAAAGAAATTTCCAGAGTATAAAATAATTGGCTGCAGTTCTGAAATCGAATTAGCATTAAGGGAAGCTGCAAAGAAAAATTTGATTGAATATGTTCCGGGAGACAGCGATTTCAAGATTAAAGGCAAATTAAATGATAAACAGAAAAAAGGTTTGGACTTTGTAAAAAAATATTTGAAAGAATATGATAAAAGCGGGGTTCAGGAGATATTGAACACTTTAGTTTTTGAAATGCTGGATTACATTGTGGTTTATCCTGGAGGCGTTAACAAATTGGAAGATAAAAATGGGAATGTCCTTCCTGATTGCTTCCTGATGAAGAACGGCTCAACTGCGCTTGATTTTGCCTATAGATTGCATACTGATTTCGGAGATAATTTCATAAAGGCAATGGATGTTAAGAATAAAAGACCAGTCGGAAAAGATTACAGACTAAAACACAGGGATGTCATAGAAATAATGTATAAAAAATAATTATTTTATATTTTCTTTCATCTTTTTAATGTGTTCTTCTATTTTCTTTTGGTCTTTTTCAATCATATAAGGTTTTAATTCCGGATCTTTATCAGTATCCATAACCAATGACTGCGGTTTAGCCACTTCTTTTTCATCAAGCTTCTTAAGCATAGTTTCAATAAAAGGAGATAGCTCTTTTTTTTCTTTTTTCATGTATAAATGAAGTAATTTGGTATTTATAAAAATATTGTTAGTAAAGTTTATATATCATGAATACAACTACTATAATATGGAAATTAAATTAAATAGGAAACCAAAAAATCCTATAATAATCGAGGGTTTTCCAGGTATCGGTTTCATAGGCTCAATAACAACGGAATTTCTTGTTGAACATTTAAAAGCGGAAAAGATAGGAAAAATAGAATTTACAGAGCAAACACCTGTGGTTGCAATACACAACTCAGAAGTTGTGGAGCCATTTGGAATATTCTACTCAAAAAAATATAATTTGGTGATATTGCATGCAATAAATCCTGTAAATAATATAGAATGGAAGATTACAGATGCAATAGAGGATATTGCAAAGCAATTGCAGGCAAAAGAAGTAATAAGCATAGAGGGTGTTGCAAGCATGAACAAGGATTCATCAACATTCTATTACAGTAAAAGATTCAATAAAAAGTTTGATAAAATAAATATAAAGCCATTAAAAGAGGGAATTATAATGGGTGTAACTGCCTCAATAATGCTGAGGGAAAAGTTGCCAAGTTCATGTATTTTTGTGGAAACACATTCTCAGTTGCCTGATTCAAGGGGGGCAGCAAAGATTATAGAAGCACTGGACAAATATCTTGGATTAAATGTTGACATAAAGCCTCTATTGCAGAAAGCAGAGAAGTTTGAACAGAAATTAAAGGGTTTAATGCAGCAGAACAAAATGGCGGTAGAGCAGAAAGACCAGAAACAATTGGATTACTTGGGCTAAATTTCTTAGAGAATGAAAAAAAATTTGTACAGAATAATAATTATAGTAGCATTGGTTGGTTTTATAATATCAATTTATCTGACATACAATCATTATGCAGATAAAAATGCGATATGCATAAATAATGAGAATATAAAAACATGTGATAATGTTCTAACTGGATCTTATTCAGAGTTAATATTTAAAATTCCAAATTCATTGATTGGTGCATTTGGATTTCTCACTTTGGGAATTTTTAGTTATCTTGGAATAATGGAAAAGAAAGTGAAAAATAAAATGATTACATTATCTTCAATTGGATTATTTTTTGTTTTATATTTGGTTTATATAATCCTGTTTGTGATAAAATCATTTTGTATGTGGTGCTTCATCTCATGGGTATTAATATTAATTATATTTATATGTTCTTTATTATTAAAAGTTTGATATTACCTTGGTTTCAAGATGACTCCCTTCTCTTAGCCTAAGAACTAAAATATTATCCTCTCCATAAATCCTGAAAAGTTTGTCCCTTCTCTTGATTAATTTGTCTTGTTTGCTTCCATTAACAGCAACTCCATACCACAATATCTCAAGAAAATTTCTTCCCATACTTCTAATCATTTTAAGTCCTTCAAGGTTTCTATAATTAATCTTTAAGATGTATGTGTGTTTATTCTCAGCTGGCTTTGTATTATAATCTTTTTCTCCTGTAAAACCTAATTCAAACATATAACAACACCCCTTTACTTCTTTCTTTTAACAGAATCTTCCTTCATCTTTGCAACTAAACCAGGCAATCCAGTGCCCAAAGGAATTGGTTGATTAAGCATTACATTTTCTATAACAGATTTTAATTTGTCCTCTTCACAAACCAATGATGCATTAACCATATGCTTGATTGGAGTTTCGAAGGAAGCTCTTGCAAGTACAGATTCCTTCTCTGAAGTGATTCCAGTCCTTGTAATTCCCTTGATTATTCCTTTGTTTGTCATGACATCAGCTAAAAACATGATATGCCTTATATCTATATCCAAACCCTGATTTTTTATAACTTCAACAGCCTCATTGATAAGGACTTGTCTTGCTGCCTCTATGCCTAATAATTCAGCAACAACAAACGGGCTGTTTGCTGTGGTTTTTGTTATGTCAACGCCTTCAACTTCAAATACTGATTTCAAATCATCTGTTGTACAGTAAATAACATATTCATTATCACGCTTAACAGGAGTTACCTGTCCGACATTCTTTATTCCTTTGATATTTACATATTTCAGCTTCTCTTTTAATTTATACAAAGTAGATAAAGAATCTTTTTCTTTCGGTTTTATTTTCAATATGCCATTGTCTCCCTTGACATCCATATCCTTGAAATTATCTTTTAATGTAGTAAGAATCTGACTCTCTGTAATTTTTAGATCCCTCATTTCTTTCTTATTTAATAAAACTTCAATCCTGAATTGTGTTAGATTAAATGAAAATTCATCAGCTATGTCCTTTAGTCTTGTTTCCTTGATTAAGGCTGCTATTATTTTTACCTTGCTTAAATCAGTTTTATAGCCATGCTTAAGATAAATTGTTGTCAGTGGTGTTGATGGTTTTTTTCTTGCATCAAATAATTCTATCAATCTTGCCAAACCAAGATTAAGGCTCATCTCTGCAACACCGGCAAAGTGGAAAACCCTCAATATCATCTGCGTGCCTGGCTCTCCAAAAGACTCGGCAGTTATGACACCAATGGCTTCTCCAGGACTAATCTTTGCTTTTTCAAATTCCTCTCTGACTCTTTTCAATACTTTCTTTCTCTCATTTGAATCAAGTCCTTTTGACAATTCTTTGACTTCCTCAATCAATAATTCAGGTAAGTCATTGAATTCGTCATAAACACTAGACATTTGCTTTTACCTCTCTGACAATTCTTTGAACATTTATTTTACCGCCTTCAGTTTTTGAAACATCAAGGCCGTCATCACCAAATTTAAACTGGATTATCTTCCCGCTTGCATCTCTTAATGTATTGTCATACTCAATCCTCATGTCCTGCAATGCATTTGCCAGTCTTCTGTAAAGATAACCAGATTTAGGTGTTCTCAATGCAGTGTCCATAAGTGAATCCCTTCCTGTAATTGAATGGAAGAAAAATTCAACAGGAGTCAATCCTTGTTTGTATCCATTCTTGATAAATCCCCTTGATTCAGGGCTCAATGAATTCCTCTTGAATGTTGATAATGTTCTTCCTTTATAACCCATATTAATTCTCCCCTCCCCCATTGCCTGTTGTCCAACCATTGCAGACATCTGTGCTAGGTTTAGGAAATTACCCTTAGCTCCGGATCTTGCCATGATGATTGTAGGATTATTCTCTGAAACATTTTCATAGACATTCTCTCCTATCTTGTCCCTTAGCTGGTTTAACTGCCTTAGTATCAAAGTTTCAACAGTCCCATATTCATCCATTCCTGGCAATAGTTCTAATTTGCCTGTCTTATGTTCTTCAATGATTTCATTGACTTTATTTTCAACATAAATTAATTTTTCCTTGTTTTTCATTATAACATCTTTTGATAAATCAGTGTCGGATATTGAAGATGTGAATCCCTTTCTTAATAAAATTTCAACTCCAAGCCTGAATATCTTGTTTATTAATTCTATTCCTTCCTCTGCTCCATAAACAGCATGAAGCCTTCTTATCAAAGTACCATTGTCCTCTCCAATCGTTGCCTTGTCTATTACCCCTTCAATTAACTTGCCGTTTTTTATTATGACATCATGTTTTTCCTTTGAAGTGCCTATGAAGCTCAAATCTTTTGGTAAGATTGCAGAAAATACATCCTTGCCCTCTAAAATCTTTCCAGATTTCAAATTGGAGAAATCGCTTATTCCAATTGAATATAATATATCAACAGCCTCCTCTCTTGAAATCTTCATGTATTTAGTAAGTAAGAAATTTCCTGTGATTGCATCAGTTGTTGTGCCTATTACATTTAATCCATTCTTTGGGCTTATAATGTGATTTTCAACTTCCATCAATATTTCTGCTTCTGCTCTTGCCTCTTCTGTCTGCGGAACATGCAGGTTCATCTCATCACCATCAAAATCAGCGTTGTAGGGATTACATACTGAAGGGTTTAATCTGAATGATTTTCCAGGCAATATTCTGACTTTATGGCACATTATAGACATTCTGTGCAGTGAAGGCTGCCTGTTGAATACAACAGTATCGCCATCCAGCAAATGCCTTTCAATGTAGCAGCCAATCTGAAATTCCTCAAGAATCTGCTCTTTTGTATCCTCGGTTATTTTTTTCTTTTTTCCATCCAATGAAAAGAAATAATTTGCACCTGGATAAATTTCAGATCCATTTTCAACAAATTTTTTAAGATAATTAAGATTCCATTCAGTAACTCTCTCGGGAACTGTCAATTCCTTTGCCACTATCAATGGAACTCCAACTTCATTGAATTTAATTCTTGGATCAGGGGTTATGAAAGTTCTTGCTGAGAAATTAACCCTCTTACCGGCAAGATTATGCCTGAATCTTCCTTCCTTTGATTTTATTCTCTCTGTTAATGTTTTTAATGGCTGTCCTCCTCTATGCCTTGCTGGAGGAACCGAAGATATTGAATTATCAAAATAAGTTGTAATATGATACTGCAACAAATCCCACAAATCCTCAACAATTATTTCCGGAGCGCCTGCATTTATGTTTTCAAATAATCTCTGGTTTATCCTTACTATGTCAGACAGTTTGTGTGTTAAGTCATCCTCTGATCTTTCTCCTGTTTCCAGTGTAATTGAAGGCCTTGTTGTTACAGGAGGAACAGGCAAATCAGTCAGGATCATCCATTCAGGCCTTGCAGACTGCGGATCAATTCCAAATTTTCTTAAATCATCATCAGATATTTTCTCAAATCTGGATTTTACCTGTATTGGCGAAAGTCTTCTGTCATTCTCAACAAAAGATGTTGGTTTCTCAATTTTTACTGTATATTGCTTAACCTGGCAATGAGGGCATTTTTTTATATTCCTCAATTTAGCCATTAACTCCTTCTTGTTTAATTTGCTGGCGCCTAATTTTTCCTCTGTCATTAAAATTTTATTACATTCGCTGCAGAAGCTCCTCAATATAGCAAGTATGACATCAACATATTTGATGTGAACAACAGGTCTTGCCAGTTCAATGTAGCCGAAATATCCAGGACAGTCCCTTAATTTCTTTCCGTCGGTAGGGCAAACCAAACCAGGATCAATTACTCCCATTCGAACGTCCATTAATCCGCCATCGACAGGATATCCCTCTTTATCATAAAGTTCTGGGGTGACTACCTTGCATACAGCCATCTTTCTTATCATCTCTGAAGATAATAGTCCAAATGTTATGCTTCCGACTTTTTTGTATATATATTTCATTTTAGTATTTTGATTTTAGTTTTAATTTTGGATATAAGCACAATGCCTTTAACTCATCCAGCAATAATTTGAATGCATAGCTCATCTCTATTTCATTAACCTCAACATTCTCTCCATAAATAGGACAAATGTATTTTCCCTTTCTTACATCATGAATCGCAACCAATCCTGATTTTTCAGATATAGGAAGAATTGTCTTATCTGAATCAAATCTTTCCTTTAATAGCAATGATGCGCCGTGAGCTACAAAACAGTCCTTCTCCATCTCTCCCAATCTCAATCCTCCGCCCTTTCCCCTTCCTTCTACAGGCTGTCTTGTCAATAGCTGAACTCTTCCGTATGCTCTCGCATGCAGTTTGTTTGCAACCATGTGCTCTAATTTAAGATAATAAATATCGCCAATATATATTGTAACCTCATATCTTTCTCCTGTAATTCCATTATACATAACTTCTGTTCCGTTGTCCCTGAAACCAAAGCTTTTTAATTCCTCTCTTAATTTTTCTTCAGGATAAACGTCGAAGGTTGTTGAATCTATCTGTGTTCCCTTCAAAGCCCCGACTTTTCCAGCCAGCATTTCCAGCAAATGTGAAATTGTCATTCTTGATGGAATACCATGCGGAGAGAAAATAATGTCTGGTGTAATACCCGATTCTGTAAATGGCATGTCTTCATGAGGAACTATCATTCCGATGACTCCTTTCTGACCATGTCTTGAAGCAAACTTATCACCTATTTCTGCAATTCTGTTGTCCCTCAATTTAACCTGGATTATTTTGTTGCCTTCCTCATTTTCAGTTATTATTGTTGTATCAACAATTCCTGTTTCTCCTCCTTTTATTGTTGTTGAGGTTTCCCTTCTTGTTGATGCTGCAACGCTGAATTCTTCCAATTCACCCAGGAATCTTGGTGGTGATGTTTTTCCTATGATGACATCCTCTTCATTTACCTTGGCACCGGTGTAGATAATGCCGTCATCTTCCAATAACCTGTAATCCTTCTCTGATTTGTATCCTTTAACTTCCTTGTCAGGAATTGATATCTCATCAACCAGTCCTCCGGAATATCTTCTTTCCTCAGCAAGATATGGCCTGAAAAATGTTGATCTTGCAAAGCCTCTCTGAATAGAGCCCTTATTGACAACTATGGAATCCTCCATGTTGTATCCCTTGTATGACATGACGGCGATGACAACATTCTGGCCTGCAGGATGCTTTTCATAATTTATAACATCATGCATGAATGATTTAACCATTGGTCTTTGAGGATAATGCAGGATAGAGACGTCAGTGTCCATTCTTACATGAAAATTTGAAGAGTATAATCCCAAGGATTGCTTCTGAATTTTATTACCTCTTATTAATCTTGAAGAAGAGCCGTAATTTGAATAAGGAATCAAAGATAATAAAATTCCAAGAATAACAATGCTTGAAATTTCTACATGTGTATGATCGGGCGTTAATTCTTCTTCATTTAATGCCACCAATGCATTCTCCTCTTCTGCAGCATCTACATATTCAAGAATGCCATCCTTAATCAAAGACTCCCATGTTATTTCGTTGTTTATTAACTTGTCAACATGCTCTTTTGTCAGCAATGATTTTCCTTCTTTGGCTCTTATTAGCATCCTGACAGTTCTTCCTCTTGTGCTGTCAAGATAAATTTCATTTAATTCCTTGTCATAATAAATGCTGATATCATAAGGCAATTTTGATGACTTTCTTTTGTCTTTTACACTTTCTATGAATTGCTCCAGATTTTCAACAGATCCTACAAACCTCTGATTCAAATAAACATCAATCATTTCAATCCGCACTCTCCAAGCTGTTTTACTATTTTACTATCATCACTTATTTCCTCTTCAGATACTCTGGCAAGCAGGGCTAAATTCTTTCTAAGACCAATTGGCGTTCCTTCAGGAGTTTCAATTGGGCATAATCTTCCAAAATGGGTTGGATGCAGTGCTCTCGCTTCAAAATTCTCCTGTGCTGAGCTTAATAATGACACAACCCTTTGCAAATGTGATAATGTGGAAAGGAAATTTGTCCTGTCCATGTTTTGTGACACTCCTTTTCTTCCGCCTATCCACGAGCCTGTAGCCATTGCACTTTTTATTCTGGAAGTCAGAAGCTGATCTCTTATAATTATTCTTATAGACTGGAATTTTCCTCTTTTAACAAGCCTCTGGAAATTATACAGCATATCCTGTATTAATGATGACATATTAACTCTGAATAAATCCTCTAAAAGGCTTCCTGCAAGTTTTAGTCTCTTATTCATGTAATGGTCTTTGTCTTCCTGTTTTACTTCACCCCTTGATATCATAAGATATTTCTTTATGTATTTGCACAAATTGTATGCTTTTGAAATCCTATCTTCCTTGTTCAAGCCAACATGAGGAAGCAGGTATTTGTCAATTAAGTCATAAATTCTTTTCTTCCTATCTTCCTGCTGAGCCATTCCTATTTTCTTTGCCAAAAATTCCACTGCATCATCCTGTGTTTTTATTTCAACAGTTTCATAAAGGTTAATGAAAATGTCATCATACTGATTATCTTCAGAGATGGTCTTTGCTATTTCCTCGTCTCTTATCAAACCAAGTGCTTTTATAACGGCAATTATTGGTACCCTGTTAAATCTTGTAAATGTCAGATAAATTGTGCCTGTCCTCATCTGCTCTATGATGTGGGGAATTCTGTAAGAGCCTTTTTCAGAATACACTTTTCCCACAAACTGGCTTGGTCCAACTTTGTTTTTTTCAACAAAAAATTTATTTGAAGCCAGGTCCTCGACAATGATCAATACTCTTTCATTTCCGTTTAATATGAAATATCCTCCTGGATCATTTGGATCTTCATAATTTTCAACAAGCTTTTCTTCGGATAATCCGTGAAGATTGCAGAATTTTGATTTAACCATGACAGGAATTTTTCCTATTAATGCCTTGAACGATTCTCTTTCAACACCGTCGATTACCGCGCTTACATCAAGATAAACGGGGGCAGAATATGTGAGTTTTCTCAGACGTGCCTCAGTTGGATAAATTTTTCTTTTTGATCCGTCAGACTCAACTATCTGTGGCTTTTCAATTTCAATCTTTCCAAGTTTTATTTTAAATTCAGAAACTTCAGAAGGAATGATTGTTGGAAGAACATCCTGAGTTTCAGTTATAATCTTCTGTATACCTTTCTCCATGAAATTATTGAATGATCTTATATTTGAGTCTACAAAAGAATGCTTTTCAAAATAATTCTTTATTAAGTCTTTATATCTGTACATTATACAACAACCCTGTAAAAATAAGATTTTCCCGTCGTTGGAGAGCTTCTTATTATTTCAATTATGTCACCCTTTTCTGGATTCAGTTCTAAAATAGCAGCATCATTTATTTTTATTCTCGGCAATTGCTTTCTGGAAACATTATATTTTTTTAGAATTTCTTTCGTTTCCTCTTCATTGAGTTTTCTATGCTCTGGAATTAAGATATGTTTCATCATATTGTTTTTTTCGGGCCCGGAGGGATTTGAACCCCCGACCTCCTGCTTGCTTTCAGACCTTGTTAAAAGGCAGATGCTCTACCAACCTGAGCTACGAGCCCATAGCGCGAGCTAAGTGATATATTAATAAAAATGTAGTGAAGTGGAATTGAAATGCATTTTGGGCTTGTTTGACTATTATAAGTCTATTTTTATTAAAATGAGCAAAAGAAAGGTATATAAGGCTTTCGTTTTGGAAATTTTTTGTATAATAAAGGTTAAAAAAATTATTTCTTGGAAAAATTTTTTGCGAAATACACCCTGCCAAAAACATTAGAGAGAGCAAGACCGCCATGCCTAGCATACAAATACAAGCTCCTGCTACGGTTCAACCAGCAAACACCTCCAGTAGATATATTTTGTAAACGTCTCTGTCCTTTTTTTCTTAACCGTATAGGCAATCCTGTTTCTTCATTTATATCTTCAGGATTAAAGTATCCGCTTCTTTCTCCAAGAATAGGAGCATTATAAATTATTGTAAATTCATTTGGATCTAATTTTAAACCATACTCAAATTTACCATATTTAACTGGTTTCATTGCTCCTGTTACTACAAAAGGTATCTCTGGATCAATATCCTGAAAACCAGACTCAGACCTAACCATTTCTACCAGATGTTTATGCAATACATAGTTATAACCTTCTCCAGGCCTTACAGCCAATCCCATATTCTGATAATTTTCCCTAAATAAGGAATCTCCAATTATTTTTAATGTATATTCAGCTTTTTCTTGGGATAATGGAAGAATATCCTGTTCTCCAGATAATTCTCTACAATTATTGAATAATTCAGATGCAAAATAAAAATTACTTCCTTGTATATGTCCAATTCCATCCGCTAAATTTAATCCAGGTATAACTACATTTGTTCCTTTCCATTCACTTACTAATTTTTCTAAAGCTTCTCTTGTTAGTTCATAACTTGCTTTTATTACACTAGGAACATTTTCTGGTACTACTAAAGGCGTCCACATATTTGAATTCATTTTATTTACCAAAGAATGGAAAGAAATTAATATTTATAAAAGTTTCTAATTATAACCACTAAATAATTAAGAAATTACTAAAGAACTATTGCTTTTCACAACATACGATCTGTTTTTTATCTTGTATCTTGCCATGGCTCTTGGCAAGATGATTCTATTTTTTACGCCAATGTTAACCCTGTAACTCAAGATTCTCTCTTCTTTTCCTATTAAACTTGGAATATCCCAGACAATGCTAACATCATCCCCATTTCTGTTTACCTTTGAAGGTCTTAAAGTTCCGTAATCGCTTGGAACCGTCTTTGCATTGAATAATCTGTCAACAACTCTTGCATGTTTTATTTCCTTCTTTCCCTTGTTTTTTATCAGCAGAAGAATTTTCATGTAAGATACCCCTTCTTTTGATTTTATTGTCAATACTTTTTTGCTTATTGAAATTCCTGATTCAGTCAAGTAAACAATAAGGTAAATTATTAATATCAAGCCAACTAAAATAAATAGTGGATCCCTATAATTTACTTCCACGCTGATCAGATAATTCTGTCCAGGTTCAATGTCAAAATCCCAGATGTAATAATAATCATTTCCTGATTTTTCAACATAAGAAGGTGCAGGTTCAACGTCGCTGAATAATCTCTCAAATGAGTTCAATCTGTATCTGTAAACCTCATTGTTCGTGATGCTGCCCTCATTTCTTTTAAGAATGCTTATTTTTTTTATTAAAAAGCCGCTTCTTATCTCTTTATCCTCTTTTATATCAGAATGTTTTCCTACAAGTACTTTCTTGGTGTCATCCAATAAAATATCGCTGCCTTTTTTCAGTAAAACCCTGACATCATGAAGGCCCTCTTCAGTTCCCGATTTTATATTCACAAAGAATTCCTCTGTCTTCAATTCAGCAGGAGAAAAATCAACTTTCTTGTAATCACTTTCAAAGATGTCGCTCTCTATGTTTATCTCAACATTGTCTATTGGCTTGTCATACTGGTTTTTTATTATTACTTTCAATAAGTTTGTTTCCTTTTCAGGATTCAAGCCATTAATAGGATAATTTATCTTTTCCAGTTTCAGGAAGCTACCTTCATCAAGAACATGAATCAATAAAGGCTCATAAATATAAACCCCTGAATTTGAGGTTGAATAAACTTTAAGGTTGACTGAATGCATTCCTGGTTTTATTACATTTATTGGGGCTTTCACATTCAATGTAAAGGTCCTGCTCATTCCAGGAGCAATGTCAAAGAATTGTTTCTGCCATTCCCAGTCAAGGTCTGAAATGATAAAGGTTATCTTATCTGTAAAAATTTGTTCATTTGTCACAGTGATTTCAAATTCAGCATCCTCACCGACTAAAATTAAATTGTCAATCACATTGGATTTAATAGACAACCCTGTGGCATTAACGCCCGTAGATAAAAGTAGTATAACAAAGAATAGTAATATCAACCTCTTCATGGATAGTATAACACTTAATTTATTTATAAAACTTTCCAAAATATAAATTTATAACTTGAAAAAACTTTTAAAGAACTAAAAACACAGATTAATATGCAAAAGAAAGGTGGTTCTTGGATACTTGTTTCTGTTTTGGTAGTAATATTAATTGGAACCGGATTATACATCCAAACTCAAAAGGTAAGGGTTGCAGAAATAATACAGCCCCAGACAAAGATTCATGCTGATTATAATTTAGATATTGACAGGAATGGAATAGTAAATTTATATGACTATATAAGATTCATGGAATATTACAATTCAGGCTATGATGAAAATGCTGACTTTAGCAATGACAATGAAATAAATGATGATGACTTCAATCAGCTAATGTCCTACACAAATTATGAATTGGGAGATAATTTACTGCCTCCTTTATCTGAAGGATGGGGTGTTTTAAATGAAGACAGGAATGAGCTGGATGAAATTAATTATGTGGCAGATGACAATTCGCCTTTTGATAATATAATTGAATTAAGTCCTGATTTGCAGAAATTACAGTTGATAACAGACAGCACAATAAGTGTAAATGGAGGAGACAGGTATGTTGTAAGCGGATGGATAAAAACAGATTCAGAGATAAACTCAGAGGTTCAGGTTGCGATTGATGGCTATGATTCGCAGGACACAAGTCACTGGTATGAATATTATTATGTTTATCCAAACAACAAATGGGCTTTCTTCAAAAAAGAGATAAGAATTCCCGGAGAATGGGATAATAATTACATGGAAAACAGAAATGTAAAAATTTGGATAAGAACAGGGCAGTACGGAAATTATCAGGTAGGAGACATACAATTAAGGAGAGTAAACAGGGAATTCCAGACAATCAATCAAAATGAAAATCTTTTGTTGAACAGTGAATTCAATTCAGGGCTTGACAGGATTGTTTCTCCGGAAGCTGTTGAATTTAATGAAGGAGACGATGATTATATTTCAACAAAAGTTGATGAGACTTATTTCAGTGATGTAAAACTTGACATTCCTGGAACTTATACTTTATCAGCTTATATAAAATCCAATGAAGAGCAGGATGCAACTGCTGCTTTCTGGATCTACAAGGGAAAGCAGTTCAAGGAATACAGGCAGGAGGAATCATTCACAGTAAGCAATGGATGGCAGAGATACAGCTATACATTTAATATTGAAGAAGAAAATAATATTGAGAATGAAGGTGGAAAAAATGTTTTCTTTCCGGGAATCTACGCAAATCATGGTTCAGTGTCAATAGACAAGATACAGCTTGAAAAAGGAGAATTGAGCGACTACAAGTTAAATGAAAATGTAATAATAAATTTAAGGACAGATAAATATGCAAATATTTTCTTTGACAATGATGATATTAATTTTTATGTAAGCCTTGAAAATGGATTTGAAACAGGCAAAAGCGGAGCATATGAAATTTATGTAACTGATTATAACAATAACTTGATTTATGAATCATCAGATAATTATGATTTGGATGCAGATGAATTCTATGAGAGAAGGATTGATCTGAATGATAACAACGGGCATTTCAGGGTAAAGGCGGTTGTAAAAGATTCCAGTGGAAATGTGATTGATGATTATGTGACAAGCATTGCAAAAGTTAACAGCATATTCAACAATCAGTTCAATGAAAATTCAAATTTTGGAATAAACAGCAATCAGTTTGATTACAGCAATGTAAATGCTGATTTGATTAACCAGCGTTATAATTTAATAAAGGAATCAGGTGCAAAATGGGTAAGGATATTCTTGTATTGGAATGCAGTTGAAAAAGAAAGTGCAGTTCATGACTGGGATACTTATGATATCCTGATAAATTCCGCATATGATAATCACATGAACATTCTTCTTACAGAGGCTGATGGCGATATCCCTCAATGGGCAGAGGATCAGGGAATAACAAAGGATTCTGAAAATTACAGGACATTTATAAGAGTGGCAGTTACAAGATACGCAGACAGGATATCTGCATTTGAAATAGAAAATGAGCCTTACCTGATAGAAAAGAAAACAGAATTCAATTCAAATCAGGAATATATAAGATATTATTCAAACATTCACGCTGATGTTTCAAACAGGATAAGGATGATAAATCCAAATATTAAATTAGTTGCTAATGTTGGCGGATTGGATGATTCATTTGATTACTTTGAAGATATGAGCGATGATAATTTACTGACAAGGGTTGATGCAGTGTCATTGCACCTGTATCCAAAGCCCGGTTCTCCTGCAGAATACAACAATTATGAAGAGACAATAGATGCGGTGAGGAGTATCTTAACTGATCACAATGCAAACAATGTTGAGATATGGCAGACAGAAGCAGCAAGATTCAGTGATGATTTAAATCCTGATTATTTCCCATACATTGACAGGTACAACAGGCCTTTATCTCCGGAATCATTTGCTGCAAACATGTGGATAAGGGACGCAGTGATAAAAAAATCTCTTGGAATAAAGCATGATTTCTATTTCACAATTGCAACCCAAAGCAGGGTTTATACTTATTATAACCTATTTAATGGAAGATGGCTAAGTCCGAAATTACTGTATCCTGCATACAACACATTAAGCAACCTGATAGACAAGTCAGCTTTTGTTGAAAAGATTGAACCAAACAGTCTTGTAGATGTTTATGTATTCAACAAGGGAGATTATGACATTGCTGTCTTGTGGAATATTGCAGACAATAACAAAGAGTCTAATTTTATAGCAGACTCTGATTTGAATTTCATCACTCAATATGATTTTGTAGGTAATGAAGTAAATATAGAAGGTTCAACAATTAAATTTAACAGTTATCCTAATTACTTGGTATTCGGTTCTGATAATTTAGATGAATTCAGGGAAATAATAACAAATTCTGATTTCTGCAGTGCCTGCAATGAAGAGCAAATTGATCAGCCGTTGGAGCCGCCTGAATCTTCATCAGAAGGTTCTCAAAGCAGTGGTTCATCAAATGGAGGATCATCAGGAGCTTCAGCATCAGAAGCAGATGTGCAGGACAACAACCAGGATGCCCAGGACACAAGTCAAAAAAAAACTTCAGTGAGCAGTAACGAAGAAGAATTATTCAATGAAGAATTAGAAAGTGAAAATTCACAGCAGCAAACAGGCTTACAAACTCCAGAAAAGAGAGACAACGCAAAGATTATAGAGACAGGACTGACAATTGGAAATATAATATTAGGTTTGTTGATAATATTTGTTATTTTTAAAATTATAATATTTAAGATTAAGAATTAACTACTTTTCATTCCAGTCAACTTTTGTTCCTTTTCTCTGTGCATCTTCATGCGTAAATCCTTCAGGATATCTCTTGCTTAATTTTTCTATGTTTTCCTTCAATACATCCTCCAAATTCCAGCCGTAGAAATTGCATATCATAGCAATATACCACAAAGTATCTCCTAAATTTTCTTTTATTCCATCCTTGACTGCTGTGTTTTTATGTGCATGAACTTTCTTTATGCATGATGCAACATCGCCAGCTTCTCCAGCAATTCCCAGTCCCCAGTTAAATATTTCTATTTCATCACCGTTGAAATTCTTTGCAGTTTTCTTGCACAATTCCTGATATTCTTTCAGATTCATGATAAAATAAAGAAATAAAAGTTATATAAATTTATTCCTTGGAATAATTTTTTGCAACTGCTACCTTACCATCGGCGCCAGAGTCATCAAGAGCCCAGTACCAGAACCAGAACCAATTGGAATCCAAAACCAAGCCCCACAAGCAAAACCCGTCTAGACCGTCTTTTCTTGCATAAAAGGTTCTTGTCCCGTCTTCATCAAAAATGGGAATTCCTCTTTCATCTGTTCTCGAGAATTTACGTCCATTGTTTTGATAACTTAATTCAGGAGCCTGAACAATTTCTGTTTCATCTGTTAATTTATGCATTAAGCCATAATGACTTTTATCCGCTTCTAAACCCAACCCCCTTAATGAAATCATCACTGGATTCTCTTCGGAAGGTGTGATTCCTCTTTTCTTAAGTTGTTCATACAATTTTTTTGCATCAGGATTATTATTTTTAAATGAAGAATCTCCGTTTGTTTTCAAAACCAAGCCTAAATCTTCATAATTTCCTCTAAAAAATTCTGGATTTAGTTCTGAATCATGCAATACCTGAGAAGGCAATGCCAAGTGTTTAGAAGCTAATGCCACATTAGCAAAAGGATTTGAACCTTTAATCAATCCATTATCATAAGTGAAAATATTCAAAACTTCTTGTGCCCTTTTTGAATATGATTTAATTCTTTCTTGATAATCTTTTAGCATACCTTCGTCTGCTAAAAAAGATACGTTCTGATTTGGTTGATCCAATGTTTTCATTTGTTTACCTAAGAATTAGTGTGAACTTGGAATTTATAAACCTTTTGATTTCGTTACTACTTTAAAATTATTACTCTTCAACAAAATCTTCAATCTTTCCATCAAATTCCTTCTTCATGTTCTTCATATAATCTCTAGCTAATATATAGAATATCAAGCCAAGGCTTTTCTTTCCTTTGTTGTTGCATGGAACGCATAGATCAACATTCAATGAATCATTGTTCGTATCACACAATGCAACTACAGGAATTCCAATTTTGGCGGCATCTCTTACCACATTCTTGTCTATCCAAGGATCAACAACAAGAACCAGTTTAGCTTCAACAAAAATTTCAAGATTCATGTTTGTAAGCATTCCTGGAGGATATCTTCCATTGTATGCTCTTATTCCTGTAACCTCAGAGAACTTGTTTACTGCATGCCATCCATTTTCCCTTCTGCATACAACGATTATATCTTCTGGCTTGTATGGTGATAAGAAATTAATCAATAAATTCAACCTGTTATTGACTTCCTGAACATTAAGAACAAGCAAGCCGTCTGGTCTTGCCTTGTAGATGAATGGCTCCATGTATTTTGTTTTGTATTTAGTTCCTATATGAATTCCTGCCTTGAGAAAATCATCCAAAGGTACTAATAATTCTTCTTCCTTACTTGCCATTAATTATCTGAGAAAAAGGGGTTTATAAAATTATTGGAAAATCTTTAAATATCTATATTCCTGATTTAAACTATGAATAAATTTTATATAACAACAGCAATAGATTATGTAAATGCAGAGCCACACATAGGGCATGCATATCAAAAAGTAATGGCAGATATCTTAGCAAGGTGGAATAATTCATTTGGAAAAGATACTTTCTTTCTTACAGGTACCGATGAACATGGACAAAAGCTCGCAGATGTAGCAAAAGAGAATAAAATAACTCCAAAAGAATTAGCGGATAAAAACTCATTGAAGTTCAAAAAGGCATGGGAATTCCTTAATATAAAACCAAACAGGTTCATAAGAACAACAGATAAAGATCATGTAAAAACAGTGCAGGAAATTACAAAAAAAATATATGAAAAAGGAGATATATGCAAGGGATTTTATGAAGGATTATATTGTAAAGGATGTGAAGCATATCTTACCGAAAAGGAATTAGTAGGTGGAAAATGCCCTTACCATAATAAAGAACCTGAATTATTGAAAGAAGATGCGTATTTCTTCAGATTAAGCAAGTATCAAGATAGGATATTAAAGCATATTAAAGAAAATCCAAAATTTATTTTACCTTTAACAAGAAGAAATGAAATAGTAAACAGAATAAAAGAAGGGTTAAATGATTTGAGCATAACAAGATTAAATTCAAATTTAACATGGGGGATTCCTTTTCCAATAGATGATAAATTCACGACGTATGTGTGGTGGGATGCATTGATAAATTATTTATCAGGAATAGATTATCCAAACAAAAAATTCAGCAAATACTGGCCTGCAGATGTTCATTTATTAGGTAAAGACAATGGGTGGTTTCATGCTGTTATATGGCCTGCAATTTTGATGTCAGCAGATATAAAATTACCAAAGACTGTATTTATTCACGGATTCCTGACATTTAACAAGCAAAAGATATCAAAGTCATTGGGAAATTCAATAGATCCGGTTCAACTTGGAAAAAAATATGGTGTGGATTCAATAAGATATTTTTTAGTTAGGGAAATTCCATTTTACGATGACGGAAACTTCTCAGAGGAATCACTAAAAAACAGAGTTAACAACGAACTGGCAAATGAATTGGGAAATTTAATATCAAGAACACTAACATTGTCTAAAAAACTCCCTGAAATAAAAAAATCTTCAGTTGAAATCAAGTTTGAAGTAAAAAACATTGAAAAACTGATGGATGATTATAAATTAACAGAGGCATTGAATGAAATTTGGAGATGTGTTCAGGAGACTAATAAATATATCAATCAGAAAGAGCCATGGAAACTGGAAGGCAAGGAATTGGAGAAGGTATTGTATAGCTGCCTTGAATCAATAAGAAAGACATCAATTCTGTTATGGCCTTTCATTCCAGAGACTTCAGAGAAGATATTCTCATTGTTGAACATTGAAAAGCAGAATCTGAAGGAGTTGAATAAAGAAATAAAAAGTTATAAAGTAAAGAAACCGGAAATTTTGTTTAAAAAAATTTAATTTTGAGTTAGACTTATAAATACATTTTTGATAACAAAAACCCATGATAACAAAAAATTCAATAATATACCAAATAATTATAGATCGTTTTAATAATGATACTAATGATTTACACAGTATAATAAAAAATCCCAATTATAAAAATGATTTTGAAAAATTCTTAGGGGGAAGTTTCAAAGGGATTTATAACAAAATAGATTATTTAAAGGAATTAGGAGTGACTCATATATTAATTAACCCAATACAAAAAAGCCCATCTTATCATGGTTATGATTATCAAGATAGTTATAAGATAAATCCAAACTTTGGTTCAGAAAAAGAATTAAATGATTTAATTGATAAATTACATGAAAATGATATCCAGATTATAGTTGATTATGTTTGTACTCATGTTTCATCTATAAATAAATTATTTACAGAAAAAATTACTTCTGATAATGACAAAGATAAAGATTGGTTCTTGTTCAAAGAGAGGATTAAAAAAAAAGGGAAATATAAGCATTATTATGAAGAATTAATTTATAAACTTACATCAGGAAAATCTACATTGATTGAGAAAATTAACGAAGCTGAATATTTGTGTTATTTTGGATTAGAAAGTCACCCCTTACTAAATCTAAGAAACAGGGAAGTTCAAGAATGGCACCAAAATTGTATAAGTTACTGGTTAAATAAATTTAAATTTGATGATATACGTTTAGATTCAGGATTCCTGCAACCAAAAGATCATATAAAAAGATTGTATAAACACATAAAGTCAGATTTCCCAGAAACAAGCGTTATAATAGAACATTGGGATTTTGAACCAAAAAACCACATACTACCAAAATATTATAAAATTTTAGATGGAGAGTTTAATATAGACATATCTTTATTGCTAAATAAATTACCAAACGAAATAAATCCGTTTAATAGAATATTAAATAATTATTATCAGAATAAAGATTTATTAGAAGATTATTTATCAATAGTCTCAATAGATAATCATGATTTACCTAGATTTACACATGGGTTCAATTTACAAAAGATAGCGGCATTAATACAATTTACATTACCGGTAGTTCCATTAATTTATTATGGAAATGAAAAGGGAATGATTCAATATAATGGTGGAGAGAATAGAATTGCTCAATCAAGGGATGTAATGAGATTTGATTTAAATAACAAGGAATTCATAGAATTATACAAAAACCTAATAAGATTCAGAAGAGAAAATAATTTTGAAGAAGAATCTAATTTAACAGATATTCAAATCAATGATAATGGAGAATTATTTACATATAAATTAAATATTGGAAATAATTCTTATTATATTTTAATAAATAAAGAAAAAAGACAAAAACCAGTCAACTTAGAAATTATGTTTACAGATTCAGAAATATTAAACGCAGAAATAACAACTGGAAGAATAATAGAGTTTGCGGAAAACAAGTGGATAAAAATGGATTCAGAATCTTGTTATTTATTCCCGGATAAACACAATAAAGATAATTAAATTTAAATATCATTAAAATATACAAATATCATGAAAAAAATAATATCTTTAGTTTTAATACTAAGTTTATTGATTCTGACAGCATGCAACAGCGGAGTTCCAACAGGTAAGGGAATAACTGAGATATCGGAGGTTAAAGTAAGCGAATGCATAAAAACATGCAGCAATGAGGGCAATGCAGAAGAGATTTACGCATCATGCCAAAGCATTCAGAAATATGGCGGTGAAAAATTGCTGGATGAGTACATAGAATCCTGTAAAAAATAAAAATATTAGAGTCTAAAGATAAGTATTAGTCTTAATTAATTCCAATCATTTATTATCTTTTCTTTCTGAACCAATTAATAAAAAATAAGATTCCTATGAGAAATGCAGTTCCGGAAATTTGTATAGCCCATAATAGCATATACCATTCAAATGGATTCCTAAATAGCATGACAATATATAATAATCCGGCTAGAATAAATGCAATTCCTCCAACTATTTCATATTTCCATGATATTATTAAAACCACCAATAAAATAATTACTGGAATATTATGCATGAACAACCCAATCAATGTCTGCCAAAAGCTTAACTCAGAAGAAAAAACATCTAATGACATCAATGCTAAAAATAATATGAATATTATTGATAAAATTCTTGGTGTCCAATATATAAATTTGCTAATCTTTTTTTTCATATTCAGATATTAAGGGATATAAGTTATTTAAATTAATATCTATGCATTTTTACGAGAGTTAATTTCCAAGCATAATTATTTCAAATTAAGTTAGGTATTATTCTATAAGAAAAATAAAAAAAAAGAAAAAATTAATGGTTCATTAATTCTTCTAATTGACCCACTATCTTCTTGCCATTAAGGCTTAATGATTTTCCTAATCCAATTCCCAATGCTATTGCTATTCCAACTGCCAATGCTCCTATCAATATCAAGAATGTATTCTCCAGTATGCTTACATCAACGCCAATCTGGCTTAATGCAACAACAATAACCATGAAGATTATGACTATCTTCAATACCCTTGATAAGAACCTTGTGCCTTTCATCTCTGTATGCTCTTCAATTTTCATGCTTATGTAATGTGACAATCCAATACCAAAGATGATTACAATAGCAGCTACGATTACATTAGGCAACCATAGAACAAATGCATTCAACACAGAACTCAATGTTCCTAATTTTAGCAAGTCAACAGCAGATTGTATGAATATTATGAAAATATACCATTTAACAATCTCACCAAAAACATGACTCATATGTATATGACCAACAACGTTAGCCATCTTGTGTTTCTCAGCGTATCTGTTAAGTCCTGCTTTCTCAAGAATAATCCTTACTAAATGTCCAAGACCTAATGACACAAAGTAACCAATTATTAATATGATAATAGCAGCCACAATACCTGGAAGAATATTAATAAAACCTGCCCACAAGTTTAATAACGGATTTAGGATTAGAGATCCAGTTGCTGTTACAGCATCTAATGCCATCTATTACACCTCCTTTTTTTAAATATTATATAATTAAACATGATATTTATTTTATATATCTTTCGATTTATATTTTTTATTTCATAGTGATGAATTATATTCTATTCTCCAGAAGATAATATTGAATTGGTGAAGGATTGGGTATTGGATTAGGTGAAACTAATTCTTTCACTTTGCTCCCTGCTTTCTTCAGATATTCAACCAAAGAATACTGTTTATCCAGTAACTTAAGATTGGCGTCTTTGATGTATATCGATGAGGAAAGTGCAAATAAGTATGCTGAAGTCATGAAATCCTCCAAGCTTTTTGTCATAAGTAATCCATCACCTGTTTTAAAATAATTAATCAATTCTGTTGCTCCCTGAACGCCATAGACTGCTGAAGTAGCGATCAATGGAAATCTGAATTTACTATTTAACGAGTGAAAAGGATCATCAGTAATTGTTCCGTCTTCAGTAATGTTCTTATCGTTTCTTTTGGCGAATAGAGTATTCTCTGCAATGTCAAACCCCATCAATATAGAGGTTACAGGAAAATTTATGATAAAATTAGTTTTGTCCCCCATATTTTCTAAAAAACATGCTGCAATAATTGTGGGAATTGTAATTAAAGGATTAAACATCTTAGCTAATTCATATCTATTTCTTCCCTTTTTCTCCTGTTTATTTACAAATTTACTATACTGCCTGAGAATATATTTATCCATTTTTTCTACAGGTTCAAATACTTCTTTGAATTTCATAAAAATGAATAAAAATTCTAATTTAAAAATCTTTCCATTCTGTCACTACTTTAAAGAAAGTTCTTTCTCAATTTTAATCAATTCATTTAATTTATATTCTCTTTCTTTTCCA
>JAGVZC010000021.1 GCA_018302885.1 Candidatus Woesearchaeota archaeon | reverse complement strand
CTTCATTTTCATCTATTGCTATTACAGGGAATTGTATGCTTTCATGAATTTTCACTATTTTTAATCCAATTGGCAATACCTGCGGGAGGATATTCAAATCATTTTCATCATTCCCTTCCTGTCCTCCAGGATCATATGGCTCTTTTTTTATACATTGGTTATTTATGCATTCATTTTCAATTGGACATCCGCACTGATTGCAGTTATTTATCAAAACTCCATTATTACAATACAGAGGTTTGGTTTGACTGCATTGACTATAACCAGTTCCATCTGCGCATACTTTTGAACTGACTGTTTCTTCTGCCGGCGTTAAACCACCAGGAAGTGTTGCTGTTTGAGTTTCTCCTAAATTGCTTGTTCCATTTGTCGTATTTGTTGTTGGCGTTAAATCCAAATTTACTGAAGAAGTATCTGTGGATGTATCAGATAAAGACGATATAGATGCGCTCTGGCTGCTATCAATTGAGGAATCAGTTTTTGTTGCAAGACCAACGAATGAATCTCTGAAATCAGATAAAATATCCCTTATGGAAAATGCATATGCGGATGATGAAATAACCACCAATAAAATAATAAATATCACAACCCTTTTCATGTAATATACCATTATCTTTTTTAATATAAATCTTATTGTTTTTAATGGAAATCTATATATAGAATTATAACTTTTGATAAATGGGTGTTTAATTTGAAAAAAATAAATATAATCATTTTTTCTGTTTTTTTAATATTGATATTTTTTGTACAGGGATGCAGCCAAAGTGAAATTGGCAAAAAATTAAGGGGTGATTTAACCGCTCCTCAATTTGCAGTTCGTGCACCCCGTTTTATTGTTGGTTGTGAAGATAGTGATGGGGGTATAAATTTAACAGAATTTGGGTATGTTAATTGCACATACAGTGATCATTATTCAAGAACTTTTGCAATAGATTTATGCAGCCTTAACAATGAATCAGAAATTCAAGAAGCTTATGTTGAGAATAATGGAATAACATGGAGGCATTCTTATTTTGATTGCCCTGATGGTTATGTTTGTTATGTTGTGGGAAATCAATATACTAATGGGGCTCGTTGTATGCCTGAAGATCAGGTGGAATTTGAATGTGATGATAGTGATAATGGAATTGATTATTACCATTTTGGAATTGTTGAAACCCCAGAAAACACACATTCTGACAGTTGCAGACCTCTTTGGCCAGACGGAGAAGATGAATTTGAATTAATTGAATATTATTGCATAGGAAATTTCCTTATGTCAGTGTATTATGAGTGTCCAAATGGATGTAGAAATGGTCGTTGCATAAGATAATTTATTCTAATTCTTTTTGAAGTTCCTGAATCTTCTCAACATTTTTATTAATTTCTTCCTGAGTTTTTTCCAGTGCCATGGATAATTCCAAAATATTTTTCTTAACCATATCCCTTGTTTCTTTTAGATTCTTTTCAACCATGATATTGGAACCAATATTTGTTATCAGTTCATTTTTATTTTTTATGTTTCCTTTTGTAAATATCCCCTGACCCAGCGGAATTAATATTTCATTTTCTTCCTTCACACTTTCCAGCTCTTCCAAACCATTTTTTAGAATATGAAGCTCCTGAATGCTGTTATCTATATTTTGCAATTGCTGCTGAAGATTTTGAATCTCTTGATTAAGAATTTGGAATTCAATTATTTTATTTTTTTGAGACATTTTTCTTTACTTTCTTTTTAACTTCTTTTTTTTCTGCTGTTCCTTCATTTTTATTTGTTTTTCTCTGTTTTCTTAGCCTTTGTTTTGCTTCTTTTTTTGGCTTTAACTTCATTACTTTAATTCCTGCTTTCTCCATTGCCTTGTGAACTTCTGATGTTGATGCTCCTTTTTTCACATCTAATTTCTGGTTGAGAATTTCTAAATGGGTTATATTGCACTTTTTTCTCCTTACATTTCCATCTATCAGCACATAATTTGAATCTATTCTGTCAACTATCACACATTTCTTTCCAGATTCCCTTCCTGCAATTTTAACACATAACTGACCCATCATTTTCTATTCCTCTTTATTATCTCTCTTCTTGCGCATTTTGAACATAATACCCCCCCAAACATCCTTTCTGGCCTTTTCTGTGATTTTGGCATATTGCTCATCTTGTAAGGTCTTTCCCTTGGGATTCCTTTTAAAACAGCACCGCAATTATTACATTTAGCTGCTTTTGGTTTTCTTTTCTTATAGACCAGTCTAACACCTTTTGTTACTTTTTTGTATACCCTAGCAAGGGTTCTCGATCTTCTGCTTGGTCTTGGCATTTTACTAAATTTAAATCAATAAATTTTTAAAACCTTTCTAATTATCATGCTGAAGATTACAGCACTTATTAGGTATATCCAAAACCAGGATAATCCTAATAAAGGTTTAAATTTATTACCTACCTCTATTCTTTTTAAATCTGAGTTTTTTATATCCTCAGGTTTTGAAGGCATCCATTTTTTTGTTATGGATATATCTTTTGGATATTGCTCGCTTTTATAAACAATTGTGATTCTGTGTTTTCCTTCTTCCCCTTTTATTATCCATCTAGCTTTACCTTCTTTTATTATCTGCTCATTGTTTTCTATATTTAAGGTATCCGATTCTAATTTGACTATTTCATTGTTTGCATTTTCATTAAATGTAATATCAACAGGAAATTCCATGTTTGGCTCTAGAGGTTCATAAGCTAATGTGGAACTCAACCAGCCAAATATTATAATTAAAGGTATGAATGTGAATAACATTGGCTTGAAGTTATGCTTCATCATCTTCATGTTTCTTTCCATCAATATCTTCTGCTTTTCCATCATTTCTTTTGGGCTGTTCTTCAAACTCTTCATTTCCTTCTGCAACTTGCTTATTTCATCTTTGTGCTCTTTCATTTCTTTTTGATTTGTCAAGAATTTATAGGACAATGATATTAATAAGGTCAATAAAAGAGATATAACCAACAGGCTAACCAATGGACTCCAATCTATCAGAAATCCAAAAATTGAGTTGAAAAAGCTATCAAACATTTTATTTACCCATCATTTTTCTTAATCCAGGATACATATCAACCATGTGCTCTTGAGCTATCCTTTCATAGAAATTATAAATTATCATAACTGTTAATAATATTCCCGTTCCTCTAGATAATGCTCCTGTTAAATCAGCAAGTGCTGCCAATAACCCAACAGCTAAACCACCCATTACAGTTAAAGGAAGAATATACCTCTTTAATATCTGTTCCAATACTCTTTCATCTCTTCTAAATCCAGGTATCTGCAATCCAGACCCCATAATTTGTTTTGCAACACTTCTTGCGTCTCCTCCAGATGTTTGCATCCAGAATATAGAGAATATTATTGCACCTGCGGACATCAAAAACAAATATACTAAAGCATGAGCCAAATCAGAAGATACAAATGAACCTTTTATTATATTTCCAATTATATCCGGATGATACACCCATGCTACTATTCCCGATGCTGGGGTATTTCCTGTAAATGTTCCCAACAAAGGGTATCCCCAATTTTCCAACAGCCTTGCCCATAATTGAATATTTGCAAGCAAAGCAGCAACTAAAATAACTGGAATATTTGAAGTATAAATAAATCTTAATGGCCACCTCATTCCATATCCTCTTACTCTTCCAAAAGACAAAGGAATTTCTACCTTCATTGCCTGAGCATAGACGGAGATTGCAAAAACTATTATTGTGAATAATATTGCAGATATTGCAAGTATTGCTTCAGTTGGGTTTCCCTGAACCAGAGAATAGAAGAAAACAAACACTTTTCCTATTGGTGCCTGACCAGTTCCAAATGCTATCAATCCAGTTGTTGTCAAAGGAGAGAATGCTTTTATTATTATTTCTGCCGATACCCCTGCTGCAATAAATAATGACACTCCTGAACCAAATCCCCATTTATGCATTACCTCATCCATGTAAAGTATTAAAATTCCTCCAATGAATAATTGAATTACCAATATCCATGGAGATACCCCTGCTGCCGGAGACAGCCCCCCCATAAAAATGTAAATTATTGCTTCGAAAATTATAAAAAAGATGGTTAGTATCTTTTGTATCCCCTGAAATAAACTTCTTCCTTCATGAGTCAGAGTATTTATCTTTAGAATTCCAGAACCATTCAATAATTGAAGCACAATTGATGATGTTACAATTGGTCCAATACCCAAAGATATTATTGAACCGAACTGAGCCGCTAGTATGATGGATAAGAAATCAAACTGCTCCAATGAATTCTGCCCTAATCCCCATAATGGAATCACTCCAAGAATAAAAAAACTAACAAGAATTATTAAAGTCCACTTTAATTTTTTCTTGAATGACAGATGTTTTATTGCTGGACCTTTTACCTCTGGAAGGAACTTAATTATGCTTTGTATTAAGGACATTTATTTTTCCACCTGATTTTTCTATTTTTTCAATAGCTTTTTTTGATGCATATCTGACTTCTATGTTTAGCTTATTGTTTATTTTTCCTGAACCCAATAATTTATCATACCCCATTTTTTTTAAATCTATGTTGATGGTATCTTTTTCTTTCTTTAACACCCCTTTTTTCAGCCAATTGTATAATCTGCTTTCTATTGTTTCTATATTTATTGTTTTAATTTTCTTTTTATTTACTGAATTAAATCCTTTTTTTCCAAAATAAGTATTTCCGTATAATTTCAAAATTGTTGGTTTTTTCTGATCAGCCCTCTTTCCAGAGCCTGCCATTCCTCTTCCACCCCTATTTCCTGCCCCCCTCCTTTTCTTTTTAGCTCCTCCACCATGTGTGTGAGAACCCCTATACCTTGTTATTTTTTTTCTTTTGATTATCATTTTACAACATTTTTATTATTAAATCATTTATTTTATCTTTTCTATATCCTAATGCTCCACCCATGCTAAATGGAACCTTTATACCTTTTCTCTCAAAACCTCTTACTGGTGGCTTTAATCTAAAAACTAACTTCATTCCGGAAATATCTTTCAAATTTTTCTTGAAATTAAAAAATTCTTTTACAAATTCATCAGAGGATATCCTAGCTTTTTCTTTTATATATTCTTCATCCACATTTTTCTTTCCCACTATCCTTCCCCTATTTAGCAATAATTCCTTGAAGGTTTTTTCATTTATTTCCCCCCAAGTTACATAATCCTTTACTTTTCTTAGCATGCCAATATAATTCGGAGAGTTATTTATTACAACACAATGATTTTTGTTGTGCAACCTAAGCATTTTCATGGTATCTTTTATATCTTTTTTTACCCCCATTAACCCCCTTAATCTTATCACTGCTATCTTCTTCATTTTATTTCACCTTCTACTATACCATATTTCTTAGCGTAGTCTTCATCAACTCTTACTTCAGATAATTTTCTTAATGAATTAAAACAAGCTTTTATCAAATTCAATTTTGTCTTTACATTTTTTGATTTTGAATGAATATCTTTTATTCCAGCCATTCTTAGTATCTTTTTACATTCATTTTCAACACATAATCCAGTGCCTTTTGGTGCGGGTATTAATCTGATTTGTGATGAACCACTTTTTCCTCTTACTTCAAATGGAATTGAATAACTATTTTTTCCGCCAGATTCCCAAGAACCACACCCTCTCTTTATTCTTATCAAATTTACTTTTGCTCTTTTTAATGCCTTTTCACGTGCGGGCATTGTTTCCTTTGATTCTCCTATTCCCATTCCAACATAACCATTTTTATTCCCTACAATAACTAATGTCGAGAATTTCATCTTGTTCCCTTCTTTTGTTTTTTTCTGAGTTTGTTTCCATATGGATCTTTTTCCACCACCAAACTTACCCTTTGATTGACCAATAGACAACAACTCCGATTCCAAATTTGGAACTAAATAATCTGTTATTTCTGATTCTAATATCTTATACCCCTTGTCGAATATCTCATTTATGTCTGTTATTTCCCCTGCTTTTACTTTTCTGCCTAGCTCAGTCTTTGGAATCCATTTTTCTTTTTGAAATTCCTTTTCTCTCTTGATTCCTTCAGGTATTTCTTCTTGTATTTTTTTATCAACCATGTTCTATTTTCTTTTTTATTTCTTCAAATTCTTTTTTCATATCCTTTTTAGTATGAGCTCCTTTTATTCTTTCCTCTTCTGGAAATATCTTTGGATCGTGAGGCACTTTTAATCCAGCGTCTATACAACCTTTTAATGCTGAATAAATTCTTGATTTAACAATTTTTGATTGCAACCCCAAATCCAAAATTGCTTCTTTTATATTTTTTTTAATAGCTTTTCTTCCCAGTAAAAAACCAGTCAGGTAAGATGATGGAATATTTCCTAAATTATATTCCCAGCCCAATTTTTTTAGTTCATTACTATGACATGATATTAATATCTTATCTTTTGAATTCTCACTTTTCACTATCTGCAATAATATATTCTTTAATGATTTTCTTATAACTAATCTTAGCTTGTCGGATTTAAGAAGATCTAATCTTAATTTATAATCTGTTTTTCTCTGTCTTTTTCTCTTTATCTTTACAGTGTATTTTCTATTTCTTGCCATCTTTATTTATTAGTCCCCTTTCGTTAATGTATGTCTTCAAGTGCCTTTGACTTCTGAAAAAACCACCTTTTGCTTTCAAATATAATTCTTTGTAATCTTTATTCTTAATCAGATTTTTTTCTTTTATTTCCTTCAAAAATCTTCTTAAAATTCTTATTTTAGCCATCCAAACTTTTTTTGGTCTTAGCCTTGCTGAAGATTTACCTTTTCTGCTTCCTATTCCTTTTCTTCTACCCTTCCTTCTTTGAATCAATCTTTTTCTTGCTCTTACTCTTGATGAACCTCTTTTTTGCTTAATTTTTATTGTTCCCCTGTTCACTAATCCTTTTATGTCCTTCTTTGTTATTGCTTCTTTTATTTCAGATAACTTCTCAGAATCAAATCTCACCCTTCTCGTACCTACATTATACAATGATTTTACAATTCTTTTCTGAGTTTTTAATTTCATTTTATAATCCCTTTTCTAAAACTTTTCTTTTTTCTTCCTTTAATTTTTTTTCTTTCTCGTCTTTTGACCCTTCACTTTCTATTTTTGCTTCTTCCTTTTTCTTAATTTTTTCTTCCTTCTTTGTTTTCTTCTCTTTTATCTTTTGTTTTTGCTTCTTCTTTTCTTCTAGTTTTTTCTTTACATCCTCAATAAATTTATCAGCATCTTTTATGTTCAATATTTCTAATTTTAGCTCTTTTGCTTTGGTTACTATTTCTAATTTTTTCCTTAAACCAACTTTTGATGATATAATTATCGGATTTTTTATATTTTCCAAATCATTCATGTTTTTTATCAAAACCACCTTTTTATTTTTTATCAAATATTTTTTGTCTTTTGGAGTCCCATAACCTATTCTTGGAATTTTTCCTTTGCCTTTTTTTCTTAGTCTTAATTTACTTTGGATTCCTTTTGGTCTTATCCATTTATCCTTTAATTTCTTTAATATCGAATCCTGTCTTTTGAAATTTGGTTTTTTTCTCATTTTGCTTTTTTGATTATCCATATTCCATCCTGATATATCCTTCTATCATAACCTGTTCTTCTTGTCGCCAACTCTATTTTTGATGCTGTTTGACTTACATAATCTATATCAACGCCATTTACTTTTATTATATCCCCATCAATTTTTATCTCAACATCTTTCCTTAATTTTACCTTTCTTGGCTTTTTCTCACCAAAAAAATTTTTGATGATTAATTCATTATTCTGAATAGATACACTCATTGGAAAATGACCGGAGCATATTTTTAGCTGATACTCATAACCTTCTTTTACACCCTTTAACATGTTTCTTATATGCGCTTTTAATGTATTCAGAATTGTTTTTTCTCTTTTTGTTGCTTTTTTTGTAGTTATAACAATTTCATTGTCTTTCTTTTCTATTTTTATCTTTGGATGAAATAATTTCTTCTCATTTGATCCTTTTGGACCTTTTACTTTTATTTTATCCTTCCCAATATCAATTGTTACTTCTTCAGGAATCTTCACTTTTTCTGTTATGTCTATCTTCATTTTAGTAGATATAAGCTATCAATCTTCCTCCAATTCCTTTTTCTTTAGCCTGATAATGAGTTATTAATCCTTTATTTGTTGAGATTATTATTATTCCAAAATCTTTTGCTGGCAGATATCTTTTTTCGTATTTCTCTATTTGATCTTTTTTGATAGATAATCTTGGTTTTATTACTCCACATTTGTTTATCCTTTCAAAAAGATTTATTTTTATGTAGGTCCCTCTTTCAACATATTCTTTGAAATCACTAATGTACTTATTTTCTTTCATAATATTCAGTATTTTTTTAATAATATTTGAACTCGGTCTAACTACACATTCCTTTTTTCCTGCTTTCTCACAATTAAGAATGTGAGATAATACATTGCTTATTGGGTCATTTAGTGCCATTTTACATATATTTTTTAAAACCAATTTTTTTTGCATTAAGCCTGAAACATTGTCTACATATACCTAAATTATATTTTGATATATGTGCGTGTGTTCTTCCACATAATTTGCATTTCTTTGAACTTTGTCCAAATTTTCTATCTTTTGGTTTATTGTGTTTTATAAATTTGATTAGTTTAGCTGGTTTCATTTCCAGTTGTTTGTACATCTTTTTATGATCACTAGTAGTCATCTTCCTCCTCCTTTTCAGTTATTTTTATGTTGAATTTGCTTTTTATGAATTCCATTGCCTGCTCTTTTGTTATCCTATGCTTTATTCCCACCTTACTCTTTTTTAATCTCCTTTTTTTAATTCTGAATCCGGGACGCTCCAACGTTACTGCAACTTCAAGACCTATGATTCCTATTTCTGGTTTGTACTCTATTTCAGGAATATTAATATACTCTTTTATTCCGAATGAAATATTTCCATTCCTGTCAAATTTTTTCATTGCTATTTTGTTCCTTCCTGCCTCAAATAGCTTTTTTAATAATGCTTCTGCTTTTTTTCCTCTTAAAGTTACTTTTGCTCCTATTGCAAGTTTAGGACGAATATTCCATGTTGGAATTCTCTGCATTGTTTTTGTTTTTACTGGTTTTATCCCACTGATATATTTTAATAGTAATACTGCCTTTTCAAGCCTATCTCCAGACTCACCAATCCCAATATTAAGGGTTATTTTCTCTATTCTTATTTCCTGCATCTTATTCATTTTATAATGTCCTTATCAACCACGAAAGCGAATTTTCTCAATGTTTTTATTGGTTTTTTATCTATTTCTATGTCCAGCATATCCTTTCTTGTTTTGTCAGATGAAGATAATTCTTTTATTGTTCCAAATAATCCGACATATTTTCCTCCAGTTAAATAAACCGTTGCTCCTTTTTCAAGCTTTAAATGTCTAAGAATTTTTTTATCTTTTAGGTTAAGCAATAAACTATCTCCAATCCTGTAATCTTTATTTTCTATGATAACGTTGTTTCCGTTATAGAAATTTATTTGTAATTTGTTTTTCTTTAATACTTTTTTACCAATAATCTTTAGACATCTGCTTTCTGACTGTTTTTCATTTATTTTTTTTAGAAAGAATTTTCCTCTGTTGTTCAATAAAAATAAGAAATATTCTTTTATTTTTGGAATCTCTATTATATCAAAAATTCCAACAGGAAATTTAACATCTTTTCTTATTACCTTATCAACTAATATCCCATTATCATTAAGAATTTTCTTTACTTCTCTTGTTGTTTTTGAATATTTAAGCAGATCTTTTAATATTATATTTAATGGCATCGACTCTTCTAACTTATGTGGACCTGGATTTGATTTTGTTATCCATTTAGATTTTTTTCTACTTATGGGCCATTTTCTTGGTGCATTCAATCTTTTCAGATGATTTTTACTCATTTTTTACCTACCTTTCTCTTTTTATCTGTTAAATTCAATTCTGTTATTATAATATTTGATGGTTCAATTGGATAATTTGTCTTTGTCCCATCATTTTTTATGTTTTGAATATTTTCTATAAATACCTTTGATTTTTTTGTTAAGACTTTTGATATAATCCCTGTTTTTCCCTTGAATTGTCCCCTTGCTATTTTTACTTTGTCTCCTTTCCTTATTCTTGTGTTCCTTGTTAAATATTTTTTTTTCAACTCTTTTGATAAATGAACACTTAGAAATTTTCTTTTTATATTCAATGGAGCATTAGCTCTGTATTTCTTCTGTTTTCTAGGGTTTTTGCTTGATCCCCACAATTTTGAAAATTTATTCTTCATTTTTAAACAACTATTGAAGCGACTTTACTTATTCCAGGCCATTTTTCTGCTGCTTCTTTTGCTATTGGGCCTTTGAATATTGTTCCTTTTGGATTACCTTTGTCATCCTTTAAAACAACTGCCGCATTATCCTCAAATTTTATTCTTGTTCCGTCTTTCCTCATATACTCTTTTTTTTGTCTTACAATTACTGCCAACACAGTTTGCTTTTTCGTTCCTGGCTTTCCCTTTACTACTGATGCATTTACCAAATCTCCAACTCCTGCTGCGGGATATCTTCCCTTTACTGTTTTACTCCCTTTTACAGAGAATATTTTTATTACTTTGGCTCCTGAATTATCACAAGTTGAAATCCTTGTTCCTACAGGCAATGCCTTTGTTACTCTTGCGTTTATTGGTTTCATTTTTTTATTATCTCAGTTATTATGAAATGTTTTGTTTTTGATATTGGTCTTGTTTCCTGAATTCTTACTATGTCTCCTATTTGAGCATTTATGCTTTCAGGATTATGAACTCTGATTTTTGACATTCTTTTTTCATACCTTTCATATTTTTTTATAAAATGGGCATGCTCCACTTTAACAGTTGCTGTTTTGGATATATCCTTCTTTATTAATTCTCCAATTAGGATACGCCCCCTTGGTGTTATTTTTTTTATTTTTTTCATTTTATTTTTATGTGCGATAATATTATTTTTTTTATTCCCTTGCTTGTCTCCAATGTGATTGTGCTTTTTGTTTGATATATAACCTTTCCTTTAACTCCAACCAGTGTTTTATTTTTTGATTCTTTTATTTCTATATTTGAGCCTATTCTCAGGCTTTTGATTTTCTTCAAATTCATCTTTGTGTGCTTATAGAGTCTTTTGGAAAGCCGTATTTTATCAGTTCTTCTTTGACTTTTTCCACATGATTTCCCTGCAATTCTATTATACTATCCTTTACTGTTCCACCGCATGCCAAAGCTGATTTTAGTTTTTTGGAAATATCCTTTATATTGACTTCCTTGTCAAACCCCTGAATTAATGTCGTCAATTTTCCATACCTACGCTTTACAGTCCTTACTGTTATCCTTTGGCTTTCTTTTGTTATTGACTCCCCTATACCAAGTTCTTTTGGCAGTCCGGTCAATGAATCTATTTCAGTCACGTTTTTGGATTTTCCTCCTTGTTATTTTTTATGTAAGTTTTAATTCTTGCAATTGTTTTTTTTATGTGTTTTATCCTTCCTGGATTTTCTATTGAAGCTCCAGAAGATCTTTGAGCATTTATTTTCATTAAGTCTCTCTTCAATTCTTCAAGCTTTGATTTCAAACCTTTTTTATCAAGCTGTTTTAGTTCTTTTTTCTTTACCATCTTCCTTTAATTTTTTGATAATTTTTGTTTCATCCTTTTCAACTACTTTTACTTCCTTTTCCTCGTCTCTTATCTTGACATCATCAGGCAATTTTACATCTGGGGTTAATATATGAACTTTTATCCCAATTGCGCCTGATTTTAATTCTGCAACCACCAATTCTTTTTTTATGTAATTTTCAGATATATCACCTGATTTTTTCAAGTGACCAGAATAGAATTTCCATGTCCTTGATCTTTTTGATGGAACCCCTCTTCCTGAAATTATAATCTCTGCACCTCTTGCGCCTGCATCCATTATATCCTGCAGTGCGGAATAACCTATTGATTTGAATCTTTTTGGTCCAAATCTTTCAAATGAGGATAATATTCTCTCTGCGACGGATTTTGCATCTAAATTTGGATTTTCAATCTCTGCTATTTCTACTTGTGGATTTTCCATATTAAATTTTTTCTTTAATGTTTCATTTATCTTTTGAATGTTTGCTCCTTTTTTTCCAACCACCAAACCAGGACGTGATGTATGAATTATTATCTTTTCACCTAGGGGGGTTTTTCTAAGTTCTATTTTTGAATAACATGCTTTAGGTAATTCTTTTGAAATATACTCCTGAATTATATATTCCCTTAAATTCTTTGCAACAATTTGTTTTTCAATCATTTTTTCTCTTTTACAATTATTTTTATGTGGGTTCTTTTTGCCTTCTTGCCTACTTTTCTTCCATATCTTGATTGTGTACTCCCTTTATGGGCTGATATGTGATCAATTATCAAATCTGATGACATTCCTTTGTCATGGGCGTTTGACTCAACACTCTTTATCAAATCCAATATTGTTTTTGATGCTTTCAACGGATAACGCCCAGTTGCCATTTTTCCTTTTCTATGAGGAATTTCTTTTTTATATCTTAAATATGGAATTGCCTGTTTTTTCTCAATTACCCTTTGCAATATCTTTTTTGCAGCATCTGTTTTTTTATTCCTTAAAAACCTGCATATTTCAACCGACACTTTTGTTGATATTCCCAAATTTTTTCCGTTGATTAATGCTTCCATTTTATCTTGTTGACATAGCGGCACTTGACCTTGTTGCTCCAACACCTGGAGCTGAATGCTCTACTCTTTTTCTTGTTAGTGTTAATTGTCCGAATCTTAATCCAATCATTTCTGGCTGGATTTTTATAGCTTCAAAACTGTTTCCTTTATGAATGTAAATTGTTAAACCGACCATTTTAGGAAGAACCAACATATCCCTGCAATGTGTTTTTACTGGTTTTTTGTATTTCCCTTCCAAAGCTAAATCTATTTTTTTCAGAAGTTTTTTCTGGCTTTCTGTGAATCCTTTTTTCAAAGATCTTTTCTGCCTGAATGGAACTAATTCTATAAATTCCTTTAAATCCATCCCTTTTAATTCTTCCAATGTTTTTCCTTTATATTTAAAATCTGCCATTATCTTTTTCTTCCTGTTCTCCTAGCTCTTATTAATCCTACATTTCTTCCAGGTGGTGCATTTCTTGGAGGTGTCTTTGGTTTACCTATATGACGCCCCCTTCCTGAACCAAAAGGATGGTCTACTGCATTCATTGCAACGCCCGAGGTTTTAGGATATAATTTATTTTTTGCTTTCATCATATGATATTTCTTTCCTGCCTTTAGTATTGGTTTTTCTCTTTGTCCTGATCCTGCTATTGTCCCTATTGTTGCTCTGCAATCAGGGTTGAATTTCTTTTTCTTCTTTGATGGAAGCTGAACCAAGACGAATTCATCGGCTTTCATCAGTATTTTTGCTGTGTTTCCTGCTGTTCTACAGAATTTTCCATTACTTCCAGGAAGACTTTCTATGTTATATATTGATGAACCCTCATCAATTTCAGATAATTTTGAAATAGAACCAGGAGTTTTTTTATCATTGTAATAAACTGAACTTCCCTCTTTTACATCCATTGGTGCGGGAATGTTTATTTTTTCCTTATTTTCATATTCAATAATTGCTATTGGCGAATTTCTTGCGCTATCATGCAATAGCCTTATTATTGTTCCATTTAACTTGTTATTTGTTTTTGGATAATTTAGTGAATATCTATATCTGTGAGAAGGAGCCTTGTATGTGGTTGTTCCTCTTCCACGCCTTTGTGTTATTATTCTCTTTCCCATTTTATATTAATCCCAATTGTGTTGCAATGTCAATTGCTGGTGTTTCAGGTGAAAGCTTAACATAAGCTTTTTTCTTTCCTGATGGCAATATCAATGTGTTTATTTTTATAATCTTTATTTTGAATAATTCTTCCAATGCTTTTTTTATATCACCTTTTTTTGATTTTCTGTCAACTATAAAAGTTAACTTGTTTTCTGACTCCATCAATCTAACCGCCTTTTCAGTTGATATCGGATTTTTGATTATTTTGTATGGATCCATCTTTTTATATGAATAATTTGTCTTTCTCCAATTTGTTTATTGATGATTCTGTATAAATTGTTAATCTTCCGGCATGGGTTCCTGGAGCAAGAAGTTCCGCATTGATATTTCTTATATTCACAACTTCCAAGCCTGGAATATTAATTGCTGATTTTAATAATTTACAATTTTTTGAGACTACTATTAATGGACCTGTCTTTTTCTTATATTTCCTTCCCCTTGATTTACCCTTTCCTGCTCTTACCTTCTTTTTTTCACATCTTTCCAACTCTTTTTCAAATCCTAATTTCATCAATGTATTTTTCACGTCTTTTGTTTTTTCAAGTAATTCTATTTTATCCTCTATTATGAAAGGAAAATCTTTTATTATTACGTGGTTTCTTTTTTTAATTAACTCGAGATTAAATGTAGCTGCCAAAGCTGATCTTATTGCTTTTTTTCTTTCCTTTATGTTTATTTTTTTCTTCCAATCCTTTTCTGCTTTTGGAGGATGTGCTTTTCTTCCTCCCCTTGTTCCTGGTGCTGTTGCACCAACATATCCAAACTGAGTTCCCCTTCTCCACATAACTTTTCTTGGAGTTCTTGACATACCTCTTCCATATACCCCTTTGTAATCCTTTCTTCTTTTTGATAATTCTGAAGAATATCTCAATCCTGCCCTTGGTTTTGCACCATAAGGCTGTCTTTTGTTACTTTGTATTACTAATACAGCCCTTTTAATCAAATTAGGATGATAAGGCTCATTAAACTGTTTAGGCAATTTAATTTCCTTTACTTTTTTTCCTTCTAAATCCATTACTTTCATTTTTTAATTGATGTTATATTTGCTGGAAATACTTTTTTATTTCTTATTGGTTCAGTCATTATTATTGCTCTTTTCTTTGAACCTGCTATTGAACCTTTCAATAATACATAATCATTCTTTACATTTCCATATTTGTGAAATCCCCCTTTTTGGTTAATTTCATTATTATCATTTCCTATTTTGAATATTAATTTATTGTATTCTGTCCTTTTGGAGTAACCCATTTGTCCTGCGTGTGCTACTCTCCATGTTTTTGCTGTCCAGTTTCCCAATGAACCAACCCTTCTTGTTCCCTTTTCTGATTTATGCTGCTTTAATGAAATCCCAAATCTTTTTACTGGACCTTGATTTCCCTTTCCTTTTGTTATTGCATGAATATCAACATACTGGTTTTCCTTGAATACCTCATCAATCTTTATTTCCTTTTTATTCAACAGAGATTTAGCAAATTCCAAATCTCCGGACATTCCCAACTCAATAATCTCAGGCTTCTTTTTTCCTATTCCTGTTGATTTTGGCTGAGTGTAAACTAATAATTTAAGATAATCAAATTTTTCCGGAATCTGTTCTTTTTGCTTTTTTGGCAAGGTTATTTTTCTTGATAATTCCTTCTCAAGATTTTTTGATAAAATTTCAGTTATTACTTCTGAGCCATATCCAGACTTTTTATAGAAACGCAGAGAAAAGGGTTTTAGTGGCGGACATTCAATAACAGTCACAGGAGAAACGGTCTCAATCTTTTGTTTGATATGGGGATTCTGAGAAATATAATGCAAATGAGTCATGCCAACTTTATAACCAATAAAACCGAGGAGTTTATTATCCTTATCCCCCCTCCAGAATTTAACATTAGCATAAATCCTTTTAGATTTCTTTCTAGGCCAAAACTGCAAACTTCCTGCTCTTGGTTTTGATGTTGTTGGCATTTTACAATTCTTTCCTTGATTTTTGTTTATAAAACTTACTATCCAGAATCAGCGACTGATTTTACAGTAGGGTAATAATCTTCTGAGGTATTAATTTATAAGCCTTTTTGTTTCGCAATATTTAAATAAATCAAAATTATTCTATTTAGTGTTATGAAACATTCTTTATCCTTGGCCGGAATGGAGAAATTACTGAAAAAATCAGGCGCATTGAGAATATCTGATAAAGCTAAAGAAGCTTTTCGAGAAGTTCTGGAAGAGATAGGAGAAGATTTAGGAAAGAAAGCAATCAAATTTGCTGAGCATTCCAAAAGAAAAACCATTAAATCTGAAGATATTAGGTTAGCTCATAGACATTGAAATTTGATTATTTTTACTTTTGTATTTTCATTTACGTTTATATTGTAATATTTTGAATATATTTTATACATCTCTTCTTTTGATGAGTAATTTTCATGCCCTTTAAAATCATTCTCAGTCAAATCCTTGAATTTTGTTTCTTTTACTAAAATTACTTTGGCTTTTGCAAACTTCTCTCCATTTAAATAACATAAACATAATTCATCATTTTTTTTAATATCCTTATCATCATTTATTCTCCAAGTTGATGTTTTTTCTCCTTTTAGAATCAGGTTTGGCAATGGTTCTGAGAATTTCAATGATTTCATTTCATGTTTTTTGTTATTTCAATTCTTTTCCCACATTTAGAACAATCGAATATCATTGCTTCTACAGATTCCTTCTTCTGCTTTTCTTCATTGAATCTTGTAACCTTCTTTCTTTCAAATGAAACTCGAGTTTCATCTTCGTTTTTGCAGTATGGACATTTATACTTTACATTACATGTTAATTTGTCTTCGTAAGAACCTTTTTCTTCCTTATATCCACATGATTCACAAACATATTCATCAGCCCTTATTTTTGGTCTTCCTGTCTTTGGATCTCTGGGCTTTGACATCAATGATTTTTTACATTTAGGGCATAATTCCTTGAATACCCAAGCTTTTACGTAACCATCATTATTCAGAAATCTGTTAGTGAAATATATACATTCATCCATTGATTGCGGTTCTTTTAATGTCATTCATCAACACCTTCCATTCATTTAAATTTAATTCCCTTATCCTTTTATTTTTGAATTCTAAATCAGTATTTATAATATTTTTTAATTTCTTGTCTGATTGCATATAAATTTTTTTGATTATTTTTTGCTGTTTATTTAAACTTTTCTTTTTTATTGAAATAACCTTTGAATTTACTTTTGGCTTTGGGCTGAATTCTTTTTTATCTATCACTTTTAATGTTTTTATTTCCAGCAAATCCGGAATGATTAAAGATAATAAGCCTTTTGTAAGGAATTTCTCTGGAACTGTTAAAACTACAAGCTTGAAGTCTGATTTTAGCAATTTATTAATCAAAGGCTCTGATATTGAATAAGGGATGTTTCCTATTATCTTGTCATAGTTTAATTTTATCTTTAGAATATTCTTGTTGATTATCTTATGTTTTGGAAATTTTTTCTTTAATTCTTCGCATAAATTATTATCTAATTCAACCAATGTTGCTTTTTGAAGAAACTTTGTAAGTATTCCCTTTCCTGGACCTATTTCCAATACAGATTCATTTGGTTTTATCTTTAGATAGGAAACTATCTCTTCTGCCAATTCTTCATTTATCAAAAAATGCTGGTCAAATTTCATTTCTATCCAAAATGTTATTTAATATTACAACAACATGAGATGCAAAGTACACTTTAGGTCCAATGCTTATTGGATTCACATCTTTATTTTTTAAAATGTATCTCTTTACTTTTTTTGGAATTCCTTCATGATCCCCAATTATGAATACTGGATTCTCCTTTATTTTTATTTTGGAAATATCTTCTCCTTTTTTATCCAATAGATATATATTTCTGTCTTTTAATTCATCAATGACTTTTACAAAACTTTTTTTCTCTATGAAAATTCCTTTGTATGGTTCTGATTTTTTTCCTTTTTTATATTTATATAAAATTATTTTTATCAAACCTGCGATGTCTTTCTTGCTTATATCAACGCTTCCAACTTCTTTTCCTGTTTCTGGCATTCCTTCTTTAGTACTTGCTGTTATTTCAATATGCTTTGGAGGGTCAGGGGGCCCGTTAAGGATTAAGTGAAGTTTTACATCATCCCTCATTTTTTGAGATAAAAAGAATGAATTGATTACTATATGACAAATTATATCCATTCTCCCCGCTTTCATTAAATCTGTGAAATTGCCTGAGGTTCTTCCTTTGTTTGAATAATAAATAAATTCTCTCATTTTTGAATTTTTACAAATTATCTCTGCGGGAGACAGGGTTCGAACCTGCGTAGGCACTAAGCCACTAACCCCTGAAGCTAGCCCGTCTGGTCCTACTTTTGATTAAACTTTTTCAAAAGCTTAGTTTGACCACTCCGGCACTCCCGCATAATGCTCCCGCCGGGATTTGAACCCGGGTTATCGGATCGAGAATCCGAGGTCTTAGACCGGACTGGACGACAGGAGCTTTTAGTCCCGGGAGGATTCGAACCTCCGTCACAGCCTCCAGAGGGCCGTATCTTAGACCACTAGACTACGGGACTATATCAAATCTAATTAGAAATTTATTTTATAAAAGTTTGCAGTAACCGGGAATCGGACCCGGATCCTAAGCTTGGGAAGCTTATATTCTGCCACTGAACTATTACTGCATTAGTTAATTATTTAAACTAAGCATTTTTTAAGGTTTTTATGAGAAACAATATAATAATATTAATCATTTTGTTGGTATTTATTGCAGGTTGTGGAGGAAATGAAATGAATGAAAATCCAAAAGTTAAATTGGAAACAACGCAGGGGGATGTTGTGATTGAATTGTATGATAAAGAAATGCCAATTACTGCAGGAAACTTCAAGAAACTTGTTCAAGAGAAATTCTATGATGGCGTAATTTTTCATAGAGTAATTGATGGTTTTATGATACAAGGAGGAGACCCAATCGGAACTGGTGCGGGTGGTCCTGGATATACAATAAAAGATGAATTTAAAAATTCAGATTTGGATAAAAATAACAGAGGAACAATTTCTATGGCCAATGCAGGTCCAAATACTGGAGGAAGCCAGTTTTTCATAAATCTAATCAATAACAATTTCCTAGATGGAAAACATCCTGTTTTTGGAAAAGTTGTTGAAGGTATGAATGTTGTTGATAAGATAGCAAAAGTTGAGAAAAATGCACAAGATAAACCATTGGAGGATGTTGTGATTGTTAGGGCTTATTTAATATGATAACTTTTAATGATTTCAAGAAAATTGAATTGAAGGTTGGAGAGATAAAAGAAGTAAATGATCATCCAAGTGCAGATAAATTGTATATTATTAATGTGAATACTGGAGAAGAAAGAACTTTGGTTGCTGGAATAAAAAATCATTATTCCAAGAAAGAACTTATTGGCAAGAAAATAATTGTTGTCTGTAATCTAGAAGAGAAAGAATTAAGAGGAATTAAAAGCCAGGGAATGTTATTGGCTGCTTCTGATAATAATAAAGAAAATGTTGTTTTACTTACTGTTGATAAAGACATTGAAAATGGAAGTAAGATAAGCTAAATTCTTTTATGTTTTCTAAAACCGAGATATATATATATATCAAAATGTACTAGATTCTTGTATGAGTAAAAAAGGAGAGGATATGTGATGAATAAAATGTTTGGGGTTTTATTGGTATTTTTTCTTTTCATTGGTGTTGTATTTCTGACAGCATGTAGTCAGAGTGAAATTGTGGCAAGACCAAATAAAAATGTAAATTTGAATGAAGCAAACAACGCACAACAAATTTTTGTTGGAGGAAATTTGATTGGGAAAGGTGATAGATTATTTGGAGGTACTGTTACAGTAGTATGTAATTGTGCTGATACAGATGGAGCGTGTCTTCCTTCTACTACTCTAACTTATGATGATGAAGGGAATGTTATTGAGGAGGTAAAGTGTAAGCCTTCTGCTAATTGGGGAGGGTGCCCAGGAGGTTGTGATGATCCGAGTGTTACATGGACTCCTAACTAAGAATGGCAATAAAAATAGATAGTTGAAGTTGCTTTGGAGTATTTGAGATTAATAATTTATCTTTTATACTTTCCAGTTAACTCCGATTTTTCAATGATATGCCCTTTCATTGCTTTTTCTATTTCACTTTTTGCTGAACCTTCTGATAAATTCAATTCTGTGTTTAATGCATATAATTTGAAATAGTATCTATGCTCTTCATCTGGCGGACAAGGACCATGATATTTTAAGTTTCCAGATGTTCCTTTTCCATGCATTCCCCTTGGTTCTCGCCCTTCTGGAATTTCTTTTGTATCCTTTGGAATATCAAATATAATCCAATGGTCCCAAACTTTTCCTGCTGGTTTTACAGCATCTGGATCATCCATAATCAAAACCAATGATTTTGCGTTTTCTGAAATTTCTGAAAATATTAATGGCGGAGAAACATTCTTTCCATCACAAGTATATTTGCTTGGAATATTTCCATTATTTTCAAAGGCGGGGCTTGTTATTTTCATATTGTTACCTCCTTTACAAGCTGTTATGAATATTATAATAATTAACAGTATAATAATCTTATTCATTTTAAAAAATGGGACTGCCCGGATTTGAACCGGGGACCGCTCGATTATCAGTCGAGTGCTCCACCAGGCTAAGCTACAGTCCCTTAATTAAGAAACCATTTAAGTTAATTTATAAATATTTTGAAAAATAATCTTTATTCCATATAAATCTTAAGTGATTCATTACTCTAAACAGAATAGCCTAGTTTTATTAAAAATATTTAAATAATGTATTTCCAACTAAATTCTATGGATAACAAGTATGATGCAGAAAAGATAGAAAACAAATGGCAGAAATACTGGGAAGATAAAAAAATCTACAAATTTGATTTTAAGTCAAAAAAGAAAATTTATTCCATAGATGTTCCGCCACCTTATGCCTCTGCAGGACACTTGCATGTTGGTCATGCTTTGCACTATACACAATTTGAAATAATTGCAAGATTCAGGAGAATGCAGGGTTATAATGTTTATTTTGCCCCCTGCTTTGATGATAATGGATTACCAACTGAAAAATATGTTGAGGAAAAATATAAATTAAACAAGTCAAAGGTTGATCGAAAAACATTCAGGGAATTATGCTTGAAGGAATCCAAACAAGTTGAAGAAGATTATTCAAATAGGGTATTCAAGAAATTGGGACATAGCTATGACTGGTCTTTATCATACACAACAATTGACAGGAATTCACAAAGAATAAGCCAGTGGAGCTTTCTTGATTTGTACAAGAAGAAATTACTTTACAGGGCTGAAGAACCAACAATCTGGTGCACTTATCACAAGACTGCCTTGGCACAGGCTGAAGTTGAGGACAAGAAAAGAGTCACGAAACTGAATTACATTAAGTTTGGAGATTTGACTGTTGCCACGACAAGACCAGAATTATTGGGAAGCTGTGTTGGCATCTTCGTTAATCCAAAGGACAAGAGATATTCAAAATATGCTGGAAAGAAAATCAAAGTTCCTTTGTTTAATCATGAAGTTGAGGTAAGGAATGATGAGAAAGTTGATCCTGAATTTGGCACTGGGGTTGTTATGGTTTGTACATTCGGGGATACGACAGACATTGAATGGTGGAAAAAATACAAGCTTGATTTGATAATTTCTGTTGATGAAGATGGATGCCTGAATGACAATGGAAAGAAATACAAGAGCATGACTTTGGAAGAAGCAAGAATAGAAATTCTAAAAGATTTGAAAGAGGAGAAATTATTAGTTAAGCAGGAAGATTTGGAGCAGGTTGTTGGAGCATGCTGGAGATGCAATAATCCTGTTGAATATATAATTACAAATCAATGGTTCATTAAAACTCTGGATTTTAAAAAAGAGTTAATTAAGCAGGGAAATAAAATCAAATGGCATCCTGATTTTTACAAGAAAAGATATGAAGATTGGGTTAATAACCTGCAGTGGGACTGGTGCATTTCAAGACAGAGATTTTACGGGGTTCCTATACCTGCCTGGTATTGTAAAAATTGCAGCGGGGTAATCCTTCCTGATGAAAAAGATTTGCCCGTTGATCCTGAATTTGATATGCCAAATAGGAAATGCAAATGCGGCTCATCTGATTTTGTTCCTGATGGTGATGTTTTTGATACATGGATGACTTCTTCATTGACACCAGAACTGGCTGTTAAATTCAACAAGAAATTATTGCCTATGGATTTAAGACCACAAAGCCATGATATAATAAGAACCTGGGCATTTTACACAATATTAAAATCATACTATCATTTCAAGGATATTCCATGGAAAGACATTGCAATAGGAACTTTTGTTCTTGATGAAAAAGGAAAAGGAATGAGCAAAAGCAAGGGCAATGTAGTTTGGGCTGATGAAATTCTAAAGAAATATGATGTTGATACTTTGAGATACTGGGTCGGCTCTGCAACTTTTGGCTCTGATTTATCCTTCAGCGAAAGCGAGATGCTATCTGGAAAAAGATTCCTTACTAAATTATGGAATGCTTCAAAATTCAGCTTGATATTCCTGGAGAATTATAAGAGTAAAAAGGTTAAGCTAGAACCTTTTGATGAATATTTTCTGTTTAAATTAAATGAATTAACCAAGAAAGTTACAGAATATTATGAAGAATATAAAATAGGGGATGCAAAGAGATTAATGGATGAATTTTTCTGGAATTATTTTTGTGATAATTATCTGGAAATTGTTAAGAAAAGATTATATAACAACAAAGGTGTTAAAACACAGTCAGCGAAATACACCCTGCATAAAATTTTAGTTACAATCCTGAAATTGTATGCTCCAATAGTCCCGCACATTAC
>JAGVZC010000032.1 GCA_018302885.1 Candidatus Woesearchaeota archaeon | reverse complement strand
CTCTAAGTTCATCTGACTTTTTCCAGTTGTTTTCCTTTCTGTATTTTTCCCTTTCATTAACCAAATATAAAATCTCTTTTGGAATTGTTTCTTCCCTGAATTTATCTAATCCCAAACCTAAAACCTTATCAAAATCCAAAACAAGCGAGCACTTTTGTTTGCTTCCTAAGTCGCTTCTTAGAACTTTCCAAAGCAAAGCTAATCCTTTAGGAATGTTCAAGTCATCATTCACACAGCTCAAAAATTCTTTCTTATATTTTTCAATCGAGCCTTTTGAATCATTTTTACTTCTCATATCATTAATTATATTTTTTAATTTATCATAAGACTTCTTTGCTGATTCTAAAGCTTCAAGACCAAAGTTAAGCTTTTTCCTGTAATTAGTTGTCAAACACAAATATCTGAAATCCAACGGACCAAAGCCTTTTTCCTCCAATTCTGAAATTGTGAAAAGCCCACCAGTTGATTTTGAAATTTTCCTCCCTTCAAATGTAAGAAATGCTGAATGCAACCAGTATCTTACCCACGGCTTCTTTCCAAATGCGCATTCAGACTGTGCAATCTCATTTGTGTGATGAACTGGAATATGATCTTCTCCTCCAGTATGAATATCAAACTGTTCACCCAAGTATTTTGAAGACATAGCAGAACATTCAATGTGCCATCCTGGAAATCCAACTCCCCAAGGACTTTCCCACTCCTGCTGCCTTACTCCTGGCTTTTCTGAAAACTTCCACAAGGCAAAATCAGTCTTGTTCCTCTTTTCCCTGATATCAATCCTCTTTCCCTCTTCCAAGTTTTTTATGTTCAATCTCGCCAGTTTTCCATAATCCTTTAGTTTGGAAGTGTCAAAATAAATTCCGTCAGAAGTTCTGTAGGTATAACCTTTTTCTTCAAGAGTTTTAATCAGGTCTATCTGCTCTTTTATATTATCTGTTGCCTTACACCATATATTTGGTTCAGAAATATTCAACTTTTTAAAATCTTCTTTAAATATATTCCAGTAATAATTTACAATATCTTCTGCTTTCTTTCCTTCTTTTTTTGCAGCTTTTTCTACTTTGTCATCTCCAGTATCTTCATCAGAAGTCAGATGTCCCACATCAGTCACGTTCATAACTTCTTTTATATTATAACCATTAAAATTCAAAACTCTTCTTAATATATCTGCAAAAATATATGTTCTTAAATTTCCAATGTGTTGATATGAATAACAGGTAGGTCCACAAACATACATTCCAACCTTATCTTTTTTGATTGGTTTGAAGGATTCCTTTTTTCTTGTTAATGTATTGTAAAATTTAAGCATTTTCCAATAATTTTCCCAGTTTATTCTTGCTTGATATCAAATTTTTCTTATTTTTTTCAAATATCTCCAAAGTCATGGTTCCATCATAATATTTTTTTAAAAACCTTATAACTTTTTTCCATTTTATATTTCCTTTTCCGATGGAAAGATGCTGATCTTCCTCTCCATTATTATCAGACAAATGAATATGCATCAACTTTTTGTGAAATTTTCTTATCCAATATTCAGTTTTATTTTCAGAAACATTTGCATGCCCCAAATCCAAGTGCAAGTACAATCCTTTAACTTTATTCAATATTTCAGATATATTCTTTATATTGTCATATCTTGTATCAATTGGTTCAAGCATTATTTTTATTTTGTATTTTTCAGCCCTCTGAACTATTTTCCTCAATGTATAAACCTGAAAATTAATTGATTCTTTCACTGAAAATAAACCTACAAACCAGTTTGCATGAAGCGTAACTTTTTCAACTCCCAATTTATTAAACACTTTAAGATATCTTTCAGCCTCATTTACAACACAATCTCTTATAGATTTTAGCGGAGAACTTGTCTGAAGATACCATGCTGTATGCCCAGTAACATCTAAATTGTATTTTTTAATTGCTTCTCTGGATTTTTCTATATTAATCTTATCTGGAACTGCTTTATCTTCCTCTAAGAATAAATCAACAAAATCAAATCCATTCCTTCCTATCCATTCTATCTCCTTTACCAAATCCTTTCTTGGATGCGTTGGAGCACCTATTTTCATAATAAAAAAAAGAAATAAGAGTTTAAAAGTTTATTTGACTACTGTAATCACCAATGAATCTTCATTATCCCCATTTAAACCATTTGCCTTAATATTACATACTGCAGTTCCCAAAGCCCCATTCTTTTCATCAATAATTAATTTCAATGAAGCCTGCTCTCCTGAATTTAATGTATATGGATTAGAGGTTGGAGTTAATGTATCTGCAAATGAGCAATCTATACTTTGCTTTTTTGATATAGCCATCATAGTTACAGTCGTAGAAGTTTCTCCAAGATTTGCAATTATAACATCAACAACTTCTGCTGAGCCCCTTTTAACCTCCAATTCTCCTGGAACAAGAGTCAATGGCTGATTTATATTTGATATTATGCTTATCTCTGCATCTGCGGTTTCAAAAGCGCTTTTTGACAGGCTTTCAACCTGACCAAACAAGCCCCTGACAAATATCAGTCCCAAAGATAAAAGAACAACACCAATAACAATTATGATAATTGTATTCATGGACAATTCAAGAGCCCCTTTTTTATTCATTTTACACTATCCTCCATTTATTGACATCAGTTTCATAATACTGAATGTTTGCATTTCCTGTCTTAGGAAATTCCTTGTTTATCAATATCAAACATAAATAATCTGTTTTATATAAATCTACTTGTTGCATTGTATCTTCTGAGGGATTTCCAATCTTGAAATTTCCCTTTTTTATTTCATTTACAGAATACAGAATGGAATTGTCCCTGTCTCTTCCATTTTTCCAGAATGAACAATCATCAATTTCTGCAAAAATATTCACAGAAATATCACTATTCATGTTTACATTCAAAGCAGAATTTGGCGTTTTTGTTACTTCAAGGATTTCAAATCTATTACTCACAAGAATATTCTGGTTCTCCATGTTTGTAATTTCTTCGTTATTCAAGTCATTTATTGCCAGACCAGTATATGTAACACTTCCAACATAGATTAAAATTGTGAAGATTAAGAATGCAAATAACATTGAGATAATCCTATAAGATGGTAAATTGGGAGAAGGAGCACTTTTTAGCAATTCTTGATTTATTTTAGGCATTGAATCACCTTAATATTAGTAAATAATCAGTTTTAATAAAGGTTTTGGAATTTGGGACGAGTGGGATTTGAACCCACAACACCTAGAGCTTCAGTCTAGTGCTCTCCCAGGTTGAGCTACCGTTTAACGTTTTTAATCCCGTTCGACACCCAACCTAATTATTTTAGAAGGAATTTGTTTTATAAATGTTTTGAAGGTTGATCCATTATTAAGTTATAAAATTTGGGTATTTCTTCTTTTCTTTTAATTTTAAATTGAATGCCATATGTTTGAATTTTATCTTTTCTTATTTTGTATTTCCTAATGAATATATTTGTAGGATTAAAACCATAAAATTCTTTTAATTTTTCTCTTATAGATTCCATAAAATTTATTCCATCTTTTATTAAATATTCTGCTTTAGCCATCTCTATTTTTATTTCATTCTTTCCAAGGTGCCCTTCACATAGAAATAATCTTTTTATAAAAGATTTGTAATATTTTTTGTTATTAATAATCCAATCTGAAATTTTAAAAGATTTCAAAACTTTTGCACCAGAAGGAGCCCCACAAATTTCTAATATTTTTATCAGAGGTTTACAATTAACTCCATAGTTATATGTAGAATATTTATTAGTTGTACAAGGTCTTATTTTTCCTTTCACTTTGAAAAGAGAGTATATCTCATTTTCAAATCTTAGCAATTCTTTCTTATATTTTGAAGTAAAATCTAATCTCCAAGGACCATTTCCTTGAATATGTCCATCCCCCATCAAATCTGCTATTATTCCTGCAAGCCTTTCTGAAGGTTTTACTGGAAACCAACATCTATATTTTTCATATGCTTTAAAACCACATTCTTTTATTTCATAAGAGTTCACAAAATTAGTTTTATTTACTAAAATATTAGACATTTATAAAGAAAAAGTTTTTTGCATTTATAAGTCCTGTGCGTGTGGTTGTCCGCACGAACATCACTGCAACATATATTTTAGATAATATAATGCGCCGGATCCAGGATTTGAACCTGGGACCGCATGATTAACAGTCATGTGCTCTACCAGGCTGAGCTAATCCGGCTTAGAATTTAATCTTAAAAAGAAATTTAAAAAGGTTTCTTATTGAAAATTTCATCAACTTTTTGGATCTGCTCATGGATATTTTCTATCAAATCATAATTTTTAGCTTCTTTTAAGGTAACCCAGTTGTAATCCACCAACTCATCCTTAGCAAGTTTTACGTCTCCTTCATCATGCTCTGCATACAGGCTTATAATCAGTGTTGAAAATCCATTTGGCCTTATGAACGCCAGATTAGAGACATACCCCATATTTTTTATTTTCAAACCAGTTTCTTCCAATATTTCCCTTTGTAAAGTTTTTTCAAAAACATTCAGCCAGTGGTCAGAAGTATCTTTCGGCTGATTTACAAAATCCCCTTTTTCCAACTTTCCGCCGGGAACGCACCACTTATTTGGAAATGCTTTCTCATTTGGACCTCTTTTGCAAATCAGATATTTTCCTTCAGAATTTCTTATTATCCCTGTAACAGCGATGTAATGAGCTTTCTTTTGAATTTCTTCCATAAAGTTAAATTATTAAAAAGATATATAAAAGTTTCATAAATTCCAAATATAATCAAACTCTTCAATGAACTTATTCGCAGTTTCTTCATCATAAATCATCAAAATGTTCTCATCATTCTTTGAATTACCTGAAGATGTGGGATTATAACTTCCCAATACTACAACATCATCAACAACAAACACTTTGTGATGCATAAACGCTGGATTTTCATCTGTTATTACATTCAGATTTTTCATTTTGTTTAATTCTGAATATTCTGTGCTTGACTGAAAATTTTCAAATATTCCCTTGACTTCCACCTCATTTGATTTTTCAATGATTAAGTCTCCTAACTTGTCTGATGTGAAGGAAAAAGCCATGAAGTAAATCCTTTGCTTTGATTTATTTATAACATCATAAACATGCTGCTCACAATTATCATCAGGACAGAAATAATTTTCAATCAGAATTTCATTGTTTAAAATCACCTTTGGATTTTCCACAGTTGCATCCCTTCCAAATTCATTCCTCATAAAACTCTGAAATTCATCTTCGTAGTTTTTAGCCAAGGTTTCCGATTCTACAATTACTAAATTATTATTATTTTTGGTATTTCCATTTACTGTTGGGTTAAAAGAACCTGTTGAAATTATCCTGTCATCAAATATGCAGAATTTGTTGTGCATCAAAGCTTCCCTGTTGTCCTTGTACAAATTTGAATAATTAAATTCATCATAATTGTCATCATCCACAACTATAATTGCATTCTTATCCTTCAGCTTTTGCGTTAGATTTTTTAGGTTCAGTTCAAATACAGCACAATGAATCTTTTCTGAATTTTCAACTAAATTGATTAATTTTTCCTCGCAATTATCCCTTGGACAGAAATAGACTGAAATATTTCCATTATCTATTGGAATTTTTTCATAAATTACCTCTCCGGTTATGTCTTTTTTTATGTCTTCAATATAACTACAAGATGTAATGAACAATAAAATAAAAATAATAAATAATTTTTTCATAATTAGTCTATGGTTTCTTTATTTTTTATTTTTTCCGGTAAATATTTTTCAGATATGAATGATATACCTCTTGCACTCAATGCCTGAATTTCTGCTTTCGAGCCTAATTTTTTCATTGCTTCAAATTCTTTTTGCCATGCTTTGTTATCTCTAAACCATTCATAATCCTTCATCTGTTTCAATCTTGCAATATCTTTTTCGTTTAATTTAATCAGATGC
>JAGVZC010000031.1 GCA_018302885.1 Candidatus Woesearchaeota archaeon | reverse complement strand
TTATGCCACACCAGTGCGTAAGATGCGGAAACATGTATGAGGATGGATCTGAAGAGATACTAAAGGGGTGCTCTTGCGGTTCAAGATTCTTCTTTTTTGTCAATAAGACTCATCTGGAAAAGATGAAGAACATGACTGTTAACCTGACTGAAAATGAAAGGGAGCAGATGGAAATTGATGTTAAGGATATGATAGGCGGATTATTGGATGACAAGCCGGTTATCCTTGACTTGGAAAATATAAGAGTTCTAAAACCTGGACATTATGAGATTTCCCTGATAGATTTATTCAAGGGTAAGCCCTTGGTCTATAAATTAGAAGAAGGAAAATATATCATAGATATAGCAAGCACTTTTGAAAGTACTAAATCCTAAGCAAAATGTTATACATCCACTCATTGAAAGACCTTAATGTAAAAACCGCCGAAGTAGAGAGTGTGCAGATAATAAGAAATGTAAAAGGCAGGTTAAGAATTCCAATCCAGCCGGAATTATTGAATAACAATCTAAATCAGTTTTTCATTCAGGGCAAGGATATTGAATCGATTATGAATTCTTCAGAGCTTATAAGCCCAACAATAAAAAGCATAGGCGAATTGATGATGAAAAAAGATTCTGTCTATGAATTGATAAATCTGAACCGTGCCGTCAGCATGATTGAGGAATTGGATATGCCTTTAAAAAATAACATTGATTATCTGAAGGAAATAGAATCATGGCAAAATCAGTTGATTACAGACTTGGCAGATGTATTCAATAATATAGAGGCAGCAGGAACCAGCGAGGAAAAAATAGAACTGAACAATAAGCTTAATTTGATATTCAGGAAAATTCTAAGAACTGATGATTTGATGTTCAATTCAGAAGGGCTGATAAATGAGGGGAAATTTGCAAGGATAAAAGATTTGTGCAAATCAATGGATGAGGGATTTTTCTTTCATTTTACATTGAGGGAGCATTTGGATAAGGTTGACTTCAGCATAATAAGGAGAAGGATTCCAAGTTCAGAGATTGAAAAAGTCAGTGAAATCACGAGGAATATCATTGAAATAAAAAAAGGCGTTGACAAGGCATATGATTACAACATGAAAATGGTGCAGATGATTGTTAATTTGTATTCTTATATAAAAATATTAATAAAATAATCTTCTCATTAATCTTCAATATACTTTCTCTTTGAAAATGTCATTGCCAGATAAATCAGCACTGAAAGAACCGCAATGTAAATCAATAATGTATAGAATTGTGTTGATATTGCGCTTAATGGTGCCTTGAACAGCAATATTTCCTTCAATGCATCAGCCCCAAGTATGAATGGATTGTAATTTGCCACCGATCTTATTGCAATAGGCAATGTTTCCAAAGGCAGTATTGTATTCGAGAAGAACAACAGGATGCATGCCAAGGATATCACAGCAAGGTTTGCAGTCTCTCCTGACTTGAAAAGGTAACCAACAAGCATTCCAAGAAGAATGAATACCGAGCCTGTCAGCAATATGATTATGATTAAATTAATTATAATGTCTGTTGAGATGATTGCGTTTGAAATAAGGTACATAACAGCGAATATGATCAGCACTTGGGATAATAAGATAAGCAGGTTAGACAGATAGCTACCAATCAGGAAAATGACATTTGGTGTTGGTGTTATGAAATTCCTGAAGAATGCCTTTGATGATTTCTCTTCCATTATGGTTGTTGATGCAACCAGCAATCCTGAGAACAGCATTACTATAACCAGCAATGCAGGGAATGTGTATGCAAAGTGTGTTGTTTCGGATGATATTGGCTTTATCTCAGTTGATATTGGGGATACTATCTTTGAAACCTCTTTTATTTCTATTGAATTGAAATTGTTTTTTATCTTGTCTAATGAGCTATCCACGTCTTCAACGTTGTTTATCTGTGCCTCTAATTTGATGCTTGATGAGTTTAATCCTGAACCGCTTCCTGTCAGTCCGTTAAATATTGAATTGACTAAATTTCTGTAATTATTGACCAAGTCTCCCGCATCGCCGGTAAGATTTAATTCATCTGCCTTGTCGCTCAATAAGGTCACATTTGTCCCGTTGTTTATGTCATTCAAAGTGCCCTGAACAGAATCAACGTCTGATTTTATCTCCTTCAAATCAACTGACAGCTGCGTAACAATTCCTGACAGGTCATCTATTTCCGAATCTGCGGTATTTATTGAATCCAGCAATGTTGAAGTCAGCGCAGTGCTTAATTCAGTTGATTTTGTTGATATTTTTGTTGATATTGAATTTATGATTATGTATACAAGGTTTATCCTTGACTTGTCAACATAAAATTCTATTTTCTCTTCGGTGTTTATTCCGAGGTTGTCCGGGAATACCGCGCACACGTGAAGGTCATTTGACTTTATTGAATTGATGCAGTCATCCGCGGAATTCATCCTTATCACCTTGAATTCATCATCGCTCAGCTTTTCTGTTATTGAATCCGACAGCGAAGAATATTCCCCTGAATAAGTCCCTATCTTTATGTCATACAATGAGCTTGTGTTGAATGCCATTGAAATCAATAATATTAGCAATAAAGGCCCGACTAGAACAATCAGTGCAGAACTCTTAGATCTTATCAGCAATCTAAGATTTTTCTTTATTACTTCTGTTAATTTGTACATCTTTTGTAAGGCTCTGGAATACTTCCGTTAATGACGGCTTTTTCAGATCAACATCAAGTATTTTTTCATTCCTGTCCTCAAGCTCCTTCAGCAATATTCTCAGGACAGATTCTGCTTTTGGGGAATAGACAAACAGCCTGTTCCCTGACTCGACGAATCTCTCCACATCCTTGTTTTCCCTAAGTATCTTGACTAACCCCGGGTATTTTCCTGAGTATGTTTCAATTATTATCTTCTGATTCTTTGAATAGCTGTCTTTCAGCTCATTAACTGTTCCTGATATGAGAATTTTCTTGTTGTGCAGTATTGCAAGCCTTGTGCATATCTGCTCTATTTCTTCCAATAAATGCGAGGTTATCACTATTGTTACTTTTTTCTCCTTGTTGATTTTTTTTAATAAACGAAGGATTTCCCTTCTTAGTCCAGGATCCAAATCCTCTGTTGGCTCGTCAAGTATCAAAACCTTTGGGTTATGGATTATTGCGCATGCAATGTCAAGCCTCTTCTGCATGCCTGAGGATAACTCTGATGCAAGCTTGTCTTTATCATCCTGAAGATTCACCAGCCTCAGCAGTTCAGGTATTCTGTTTTTTATTGAAGCTGATGATAAATTGTACATCGTGCCGAAATATTCAAGATTTTCCTTCACTGTCAGTTTTGGATAGAAGCTTCCTTCCTGCGCTGTGAATCCGAATTGCTCCATTACCTTGTTGTAATTGTCCCTCAATTCAAGGCCCTGAAAAAAGACTTTTCCCCTTTCTGGATTGAGAAATCCGACTAATATGGATAACAAAGTTGTTTTTCCCGAGCCTGATTTTCCTATAATCCCGAATATCTCCCCGTAAGGAATTTCCAGCTCTAAATTGTCAAGAATTACATTTTTCCCAAATATTTTTGTTATGTCCAGGAATGCAATGAAAGGCGTGTCCATGCAGAAAAAAAGGTGTTTTTTGTTTTTAAATATGTTGTGCTTACTTAAGAATTATAATTCCCTGTCAATATTCAAAATCTTTTTAACTCTGATAGTAAAGTTTATATATTGTTATTGTTTTAGATAAGGTAGTGAAAAATTTTTAACTCTGATAGTAAAGTTTATATATTGTTATTGTTTTAGATAAGGTAGTGAAAAACTACTTAATTGAAAATGAAAAAAACACTAGGTTTAAGTCCAAATCAGGAAAATATTATGAGCATTCTGGAATATAAAAGATTGGAATTAATAAAAAGAAATGAATTAATAAATATGATAAAAAAATACAAAATATCCAAAAATCCAGAATTTCTTATAAAATCTTTATTAAAGAAAAAAAGATTAATATCCATTAAAAATGGAATTTATTTGATTGTTCCTTTAAGAGCCATTAATAACAAAATTGGAATAAATGAATACAAAATAAATGAATATATTCTGAAGGGAGTTCCTTATTATATTGGATTATATAATGCTTTTAACAAACATCATTTTACAACCCAAATTCCTAATGTATTGTTTATTTTTAATACAAAATATTCGGGATATAGAAGAGTGATGAGTATGAGGTTCAGATATATTAAAATAAAGAAAGATAAGTTATTTGGGATTACGGATGAGAAATACCCTTATTCTGACAAGGAAAGAACAATAATCGATGTTCTTGATTATCCTGGTTATTTTGGAGGATTGGGCAAGGTTATTGATAAAATTAAGGATTATAATAAAAAGAAATTGGCTGATTATGCAATTAAATATAATAGTGCTAAGATAATGAAGATAGTGGGGTATCTTACAAGCAATCAGGAGATTTATAAAATACTTAAAAAAAGAGGAAAACTAAATTATTATACAACTGTGAAAAAGACAAAATTGAACATTATTGATAAAAAATGGAAAATAAGGATGATTTAAGGGAAAATATTGAAAGGATAGCAGAAGAGAATAAGTTTGTCAGAGAAATAATGGAAAAAGATTATTACTTGACTAAAATTCTTCATGGAATTGCTGAAAGACAAGTTAAGGATTTGGTGTTTAAAGGCGGAACATGTTTGAGTAAATGTTATCTTGATTTTTATAGATTAAGCGAGGATTTGGATTTTGTGTATAATAAGGATATTAAAGATTTAAGCAGGAGTCGGGTCAGAAAGAAGTTAAATGAAATAAAAAAAGAATTCTTTGAGATTTTGGATAAATTAGAATTTAAAGTTGATAAAGAATTAGGAAAAGGATGGAAAATGCTGACATCCAAGCAGAAACCGGGAATAGTTGGACTTGTAATAATAGCAAGTTATATCTCTTTAATTGATAATACTGAGAAAGAAATTAAAATTGAAGTATCTTTCAGAAAGAAACTAAGAAAACCCACAGGTAATAAATTGATTAAGCACAAATTTTATGATGCTCTTAATGAGCCTTTGTTGAAAGATGATGTTAAAATTGAAGCTATAGACCTGATTGAAAACTTTGCAGAGAAATTTAGGGCGTTATATACAAGGAAGGAAATTGCTGTTAGAGATATTTATGATATTAATCATATTTTAGTTAATGAAATAAAAGCTCTTGATAAAGAAGTATTTGATTTGATAATTCTTAAGATAAATGAAACTCATAAATTGAGCGAGGAAGAATTTGTTGAGTTTATTAAGAAATTAAAGGATAAGATTGATGATTATGATGTTAAGGAATTGGAAGTTGTTTTGAGGGCTGATGAGAAAGTTGATATTAACAAGATTATTAAAAGAATTGAAAATTTTTTTGGAATTTCCCATATATAATTATCATAATTATCCTTTATAACTAATTAGAGTTAGTTATATATTTCCTATACAAATTTATTATTTAATTAGCTCACTGTCAATATCCTTTGCTATTTCCTTTAATTCATTCAATGTACTGTCTAATTCATCCTCAAGTGAGCTTATCATTGAATTAAGTGATTCTTTCTTTATCTTGTATCTTGATTTTTCCTTTACAATCAGATTTGATTCAAGCAGATTTTTGAGATGATGGATGATTGTCGGCCTTGTCAGGTTTGTTGTCAATGTGATTTCCTCTGCTGTCAATCCTGATTTGTTCTTTACTAACTCAAGAAATACCCTGTAGCATGATTTTTCCTTGTCTCTTTTGTTGAATAATCCGAGTGATTCAGCGAGAAACTGTATGTTTTCATTGATGTTTGCTGATTTTGGTTTCTTTATTTTTTTTATTGTTATCTGGAATTCTTTTATCATATTAATAGAAGGGTATTTTATTATTTAAATTAATCGCAAGATATTTAAATTTTTATCCCTGCTAAAATCCATGGTTGATGCAACAAATCAGAAAATAATTGAATATGGCATGAGCATGGTCGGAAATAATATAAAACTTATAAAAAAACACAAGTTTAATGAACTTAAAAAAAGAATTTCTAAAGGGGTAAAAAAAAAATTTGAATTAGAAAGAATATTATCAGAAGATGAAATGGAAGCAATACTGGTTGGTGCTGCGGAAAGTTTTGCAAGTAGCCTATTTTTTATAGACAGAAAGGTTGATGCCGTGGAGATTTACAATCATTTAGACCCTGAAAAATATAAAGGAAGAATTGATGAAATTAATGAGGATTATCGAGCAGTTATGCATAAATCTGTTTTATCGGATATTGGTGGAATATGGTATTAACTAAATAAGTCAAATTTACTGAAGAGTCTTATGGTGTATTTTTATAACATATATTTCTGGATCATTTACTTTAAAAGTTTCTTCCTGTATTGCTGATTTTTCGCTTATTGCAAATATTATCTGTGCAAGTTTTATCTCATTTTCTGCTCTATGAATATATAACCTTGAATCCATTATTCATCCCCTCCGAGAGTATTGAATAAAATATACTCGGATTTAGAAATCTAATCTAATTCATTTAATATTCCTTCAATAGCCTCAACAAACTCAATGGCATTATTCTTGATAATGTCCAAAACTTTTTTATCAACGGATGTTTCTATTCCATACTGAAATTCTTCCCTTAATGTTTTTGCATCTTTTGGTTTATTCCCGTTTGTTCTTCTTATTATATCAATGTATTTAATATCAAGATTTATCTTTCCTTGTTCAATAAAATGTTGAATGGCATTTATTGCACATTCCTGATTTTTTGACTCATAACCCAACCTTAATAACAAGGCTAGCAAAGAATGGTACATTGCATAAAATGCATTTGATACTGCAACATCAGAAAATCCGCCTTTTATGTTATAATCTGTTGCCTTGAGATAATGCTTTGCTTTATTGATATGTCCGCCAATTTCAGCTTTATTTACAATGATTTTGTTTATCAGTTTCTTTCTTAAGCAATCATTAAACTTATCTTTAACCTGCATTTTTTAAAGCCTCCATATATTTCTCTTCTCCACTAATTATTATCCCCTTATTTATTATTTCCAATATGACATTATTATTTTTTATATTCTTGATAAAATCATCAAATTTCATTATCAGTGGGTTTATTGGTTTTGTCCTTATTTTAGATATCTCATTGCAGAATCTATTAACATCTTTTACCTTGTCTGTTATAAACAGCACATCAACATCATTAAAATCCTTTTTATGTAAAATAGAGCCAAATAATATTATTATCTCTGCTTTCTCAAATTTTTCAATTTCCTCGCTATAAATTTTAGTTTTAGAAGGTAAATTTTTCTTTTTTTCTCTTAATATTAATTTGCAAACATCTACAACATCTTTGTTATTTAGATTCAATTGGTAATAAATTGAATTTTTTAGATCTGTCACCCTTACAAAATTTTCTTTTTTGAATTCCTGCAATATTTTATGGGAGCTTCCAACGCTTATTCCTGTACCTCTTGCCAATTGATTTACATTAAAACCAATTTCATTTATATTCTTCAGCAGAAATTCAATTATTTTTTTAGTGTTTTTTGTTATATTCATTTTTAGTGAATAAATATTCAAATAAAATGAATAGTTATATATAAATCTTTCTATTCTTTATTCAACTAAAATTTAAAACAAATATTAAAAACATTTATAAACCAAAAATAATCAATCTTTATAATAAAAGCATCGGAGAAAGCACTTGATTATTCATTTCGCTTTTTCTTAACAAGTGCTGGAGTGAGGTAAAAATAAAATGAAAGTATTTGAAAATTTTGGCTTAAGCCATACATTATTGGAAACTATTAAGAAGTTGGGCTTTGACAAGCCGACAGAAATTCAGGAGCAGTCAATTCCTTATATTATGGAGGGGAAGGATGTAATAGGTGAATCTGCAACAGGCTCGGGAAAGACCCTTGCTTTTGGCTGCGGTATTGTTGATAAGGTATTTCCAAAAAAGGGATTGCAGGCTTTGATATTGACGCCTACAAGGGAGCTTGCAGAGCAGGTAAAGGATTCTTTGAAGCAATTGGCAAAAAACAAGAATCTGAACATAATATCAATTTATGGCGGAGTTTCAATCGGTAATCAGATTGACATGCTTCCTAAATCCGAGGTTGTGATTGCAACGCCCGGAAGATTGCTTGATCATCTTCAGAGAAAGACCATTAATTTATCGCAGGTTAAGCTGGTTGTTCTTGATGAGGCTGATCGAATGTTTGACATGGGGTTCATTGAGGATGTTGAAAAGATAATAAGGGCATGCCCATCTAAAAGGCAGACATTGTTCTTTTCTGCAACAATATCACCAAGAATAATCAACTTGTCCAGAAAGTACATGGTGCATCCGGTAAAAGTCTTCGCAAAGAACATGGTTGATCCAACCAAACTGAAGCAGGTTTATTATCAGGTCTTGAAAAACTTGAAATTATCATTGTTGACACATTTGTTAAATAATGAAAAGTCAGGATTGGTCATGGTTTTCTGCAATACAAGAATCAACACTGATTTTGTTGCCAAGAACCTAAAAGCAAATGACATTGATGCAATTCCAATTCATGGCGGACTGTCCCAGAATAAAAGAACTTATACTATGGGGCTGTTCAACAAAGAGAAAGTTGGGGTTTTGGTATGCACTGATGTTGCTTCAAGAGGATTGCATGTTGAGAATGTGTCTCATATTTACAATTATGAAATTCCAAAGGATCCAAAGGATTATGTGCATAGGATAGGAAGGACGGCAAGGGCAGGGCATGAAGGAAAGGTTGTTAATCTATTGTCTGACAATGATTATGGAAGTTTCTCAAATATCCTTAGTGAATACAGGATGTTCAAGATTGAAAGGATGAAAAATATTGATTTCAAGAGGATATCACCTGTTAAGCAAGGCAGGGAAAGGGGCAGAAATGAAAGGTCCTCATCAAATTTCAGCGAGAACAGAAGCAGGTTCGGGCAGAAGAAAAGGTTTTCACACAAAAGAAGATAATGCCTCGTCCTAGATGAGATAGAAAGTGCTCGGTTTAACTACATTAATCATAAATTTTTGAACGCTTGTCTACTTTGAAAATAATAATCTTACTCTCTTGATAATTAACCCTATATAATGCCCTGTAACTTCCAATCCTTATCCTAAAAACACCATGTTCTCCAACAATTGACTTTACATCATGAGGAACTGGATTATTGGAAAGAGTTTCTTCAATTTTATCTAGAATTCTGTTTTTTTGTCTCTTTGTTAAGTTTACCAATAAATTTTACTGGTTGCTTGTCATAAACTATCTCAAAAATCATATGATACTAAGAAATCATTAGTATATAAATCACGTCTATTTTCAATTTTTTCTTAAAATTTTTCCAGAAACTAATTTTTTATTCCTTTCATTATTGTAGCTTTCTTCAAGCAATCCTTTCTCCTCAGATGTTAGAAACATATCTTTGTCTGGCATATTTTCCATTATTATTTTTATATCTTTTTTGATTTCCCTTACTTCTTGTAATAATTGCTGATTTTCCATTTTAGAATGTATATAATTAATGGATTCATTAGAATTGAGGATTTTTGCCCAGTCCGAGAAAGCAGTTCTAAGTTAGTATCTCTAAATTATCTTCTATGAAATAATGGATTTTTGGGCTTAAAAAGGTTGTTAGATTAAATAACATCAAGACCCTCTATTTTTGGAGGATTTTCAATATAAGATGTTAAATCTAAGGTTGTTCTTCTGTATCTTTCTTCTTCACCTAAAACAATCAATGTATCCCCGCATGTAATCTCCTTTTCTTGTGACAGAACCCCATTCCTTAATACATAAAATGAAATGCCAGGATTGTTTAACCAATTCTCTTTAATACCAGAATACCCAAATATATCCAACATTTTATCTTTATTATCCCCCCATGCAGCAGTTATTAAAAAATCGAAATCTTTTACAAGATTAAAATTTTTACCCAAATGTAAAAGCAAATTTTCTCTAACTTGTTCCTCTAAATTTGTATGGGCTGTTGGGCTGAAAGCAGGAGCTGCAGAACTATGAATATAAGCTCTAAATGGGGGCAATTCTGAATTACTTTCTAGATAAGATATCCTAGACATAAAGTTTGGATCTAATCCATTCACTTTTTTTATTCTTTCTACTCTTTCAAATTTCATCTTAATAATAGTCATCACTTAATAGTTTATAAATATTATCTTTTAGAAAAATGCCCCATCCAAACAATCAGAAAAAGTTCTATGCTCTTTTTAACATGTATAGTTTTGACGTATTTAAAGATTGCTAATCAGTTCTTTTGGAACTTCAAATTTATTTTTTGAATAAACTATTTCTTCAGACTCATCTATTGCTTTTTTGCATATTTTATTCATATATTCATATTGGCTTTCTATTTCCTTGCTTTTTACAGAAGAGCCGTATCTTGCACTTTCCCTCTTGTCAACATCTGACTTTTCATCTTTTTCTTTGTAAACAGTTATTCTGTCTATGAATTCATCATTGTAATCAACAAGTCCTTTATCTTTTACATATCTTAAAAATTCTGCTGTGCATCTTTGGCTTCTGCTTTCAACTCCAAACTTTGATAGAATGGCAAGACAGGGATCTTGTAGTCAAATCCCTTTATCTTATATAATTCACAAAGACCTAGATTAATCTTGGCTTTGTTTACATATTCCTCTGCTTTTTTATCATCTTTTATATGTTCCAAAACATCTATGGCTATTATTGTAGAAAATGTATTATCCTTAAATTTTAATTTTAAACAATCCATCAATTTTACATTTAAACCTTTTTTCTTAGCATTTTTTATAGCTTCCTTAGAAAAATCAATACCTTCTATATTTATTCCTTTTTTAATTAATTTTAACATAAAATCACCAATCCCACAACCAATATCTAAATTTTTGCCTCCCTTATTTTTTGGAAAAAGAGATAAGACAATTTTCTTTCTTGGTCCAATAAAATCTGTTTGATATAAATTGTTCCATTGTTTTTTATATAAATTATCATAATTTATGTTATTCATTTGAGCAAGACCTCACTGAAAAATCTCCTTTTTTAGAAAGGAGGTTACATTTATTTAAAATAAAATCTTTTAACTTTTTATCCAATCCATTTCTATCAAATCTATAATCAATTAGAATATAAATAGTTTTTGACTCTGATAAAATGTTTTTAAAATCTGGTAAATTATATATTATAATGGAATTTGTATATAATTCATAAAATTTTCCATTTTTTGTATAATAAGTATGTAATAAAAGATTTTTTGGGTTTCTGAGAAGTATATCATTTTTATCTAAATAATAAAAACCACTCCATATATCTGTGCTTGCTACTTTGTCATTATAACCTAAATTTATCTGATCTAAATAACTATAGTCTAAATGGGTCATAGAATCATATTTAGGATCTATATCATCTCTATTTATAACTACCTTAGTCAAATTAGTTAATGAAGAGATTTGAGTAATTAATAAAAGTATTAATACAATTACTATAAAATATCTTTTTTTGTTAGATATTATTGTAA
>JAGVZC010000023.1 GCA_018302885.1 Candidatus Woesearchaeota archaeon | reverse complement strand
ATATTACCCAAGATATTTCAACTTGCGATAAGCTGACTGATATTATGACAAAACATACTTGTTATCAGGATGTTGCAGTACAATCCAACTGGCTTAAGGGATGACTAAAATGAAAAATAATGGAACAAAGAAATCTGAAGGCTATTTGTTGTGGAGAATAATATTTGGAATAATTCTTTTAATCTTTTCACTAATGTCTCTTTTAAGATTTAATGCCACTGCAGCATTATTTTATCTCGTGATTTCAATATTTATATTCATTCCAGGAAGATTTTTCAGAATTCGTAACAAATGGATTAAAGTAGGAATAGTAATAGCATCTGTAATCTTAGTTGGGTTATCTAATCAATTATTCAATATATGAAATCAGTATAATAATTGTCAGTTTAGGAAAAAGGCAGAATTAATTCAATAAAGTTTTTGATAATGGGCCAGGATTTCCCTCCACAACTTCATTTTCAATATCCTGCATGCTTTCTCCTTTCTCAATAAGTAGCCTGAAAACCTCCCTCATGTACACTTCTCTTTCTTCAAAGTAATACAAATTCCTTGGAGCAAAAGTTACATTGACACCGCTTCCATATCTGGTTATGTCTATAGAAGTTCCAGGATATTTTCTTTTCCATTTATTTTCAATGTCTGTGAATGAACTATCATATCTTGTATTTATGAAATAAATTATTTTATTATTTTCCGGCTTTTTTGTATCATTGTCATTTGGTTTTACACAACCATTTAGATAAAGAAATGTAAGCGTTGTTAGCAATATTGCTGTTAATCTTTTCATTATATAATCTATTGTTCTCAAACATTATAAATATTTTTAGTCTGCAACAATTATATTATTTTCAGCACCTTTTATTATATGATTCATTATAATATCATATGTGGATGCAGGAGTAATCTCATCATTGAAATATACAACATAATCCTCTCTGCTTGAATCTTTTGGAGAAATAACCATCTCAATCAAGCCATCTTTGTAGAAAACAGAATCTATTGTTGAAACATTACTTGAATCTCCGTTCCATAATTTTATTCTTTTGCTGATATTATCTTTGTCATATTCATTTACAGGAAAAGCGTATCTGTTTGGATCATTAATAGTCACTGTTTTATTTTTACCTGTTGGATAATGAGCTTCTATGTAACTCCTGCTTGTGCCATTAAATGAATTAATAAAAAAGAGTGTCAGCAAAATTGCTGTTGATTTTTTTGACATGAAGGCTTTACTCAAATAAGGAATTTATAAATATTTGTATTATTCACTGAATAGGATTTGGAATTTTAATTTCCTTTTTCTCAGGAATGCTTTCCATTGGTATTGGATTGGGAATTTTCAAATTTTCTTTTACTGGACTTGGAATATTTAATGAAAGCGTTGGCCTTGGTATTGGAATTCCTGCCGGTCTTGGAATGTCCGGTGCAGGAGGCATTACTCTTTGAATAGGCCTTCTGATACCGCCTATATCATTAATTTCCGTTTGCAGATGCCTGTTGAGCATTTCAATCTCTTCATTCTTTTTATAAAAATGCTTTTGCTTAATCTGATACTGGCCCATCAAGGCAAGAGTAAATCTTCTCAAGAACAAAACTTTCCTGTCAGTGGGTTTTCTTTTTTGGGATAATTCCTTGTCTATATTCTCAAGCTCCTCTTTTTTACCTTCAAGAAATTCATCACGAATAAATTCTATTGACATTGTTTACATTGGAGGCGACCTTTTCCTCACATACTGTTCCAGCATTATCAATCCCTTTGCTATTGTCTTGTTCTGTTCAAGCAATTCCTCAAGCTTATCTGTAAGCTCCGCCATTCTCTTGTCCTCAGAAACTTCCATAACATGCTTTGAAGCTTCCTCAAACACATTAAGCATCCTGTCTATTTTTTCTATCAATCTTTTTACAGAAATCATCAGCTCAGCATCTTTTTTTTGCAGCAAAATTGTATTTTCTATTAAGGTACCCATTAATTTTTCATGATGAGAATCATTTTTTGAATCAGTCTTTTTAGCAGCCATTAAATCACCCTCCTTTTTATGTAAAAATAAAGAATATTTAGTATAAAAATGTTATTAATTTGATTTATTAATTGCTTCTTCCTCTGGTATACCGATTTTTATATTAGTTGGTTTATTGAATTCTATTGATAATCTGATTTCTAATGGAATTTCATCTGTTAATGAAATATAAGGACCGCTAAAAGGAATCCAATTTATCGGAGAAGAAAATTGCTCTTTTTTCTTTTTTGTGTAATCTATCCATTCTTTATATAATCTTGGACTGTATAATGGATTTGACAATTGTTCCACTCCGCGATTATAGTCGCGTAAATTACCAATAAAATTAGTTAAAGTCAGTGCAACATAAATACCCAGCAATGTTTTTGATATTTTATTCATTTCACCGAATTGGCAATTAATTGAATTTATAAATTTTTCTTTTTTAATAATTTATATCCTTTATATCCTTTTAATGCCGAAGTTCTTCATTCCAAGAATTCTTCCAAAAATTTTCAAATCAGAATCGCATCTAAAATCCTTCTGTGAATTGCAAACATACATTTTTACCCCATATTTGTTGCATAGCCTGACATTGAGCATCATTCTGCCTAAAATATTAACCCTATCATTATTATTAAGGATATCATCAAAGTTAAATCCTATGGCAACATTGTTCTTTGCAGCCAATTTGCATAATACTTGATTCAAGCCTGAATTTCTTGACTTCATGAAATCCTTGTTCCTTCCTTTTTCAGGAGACAATAAAATATTTACTGAAGTATTCTCAACCACCTTCCTGTTCACAGAATCACTGCCACCAATTATCATTTTCATCTTAACAATTTGTATGGGATATAAACAATCTCCTTTCCTGTCTGAACCTGCAATTCAACAAGATTCATATAAATTATTTTTCCATTTATTTTCCTGTATTCTATATTATCCCCTGTTTTATACTTTTTCTTGATTTTAAAACCACAATAAATATTAGGAATTATATCCCTCAAAGAAATTATAACATAGGCAATTATAAGCAATATCAATAATATGGCGATTATTTTCAGAACTATTGAAGTAATACCAACCTGATTAAGGGCAATCACCAAAGTAAAAAAATAAATTATGTATATTGAAAGTGAAGGCAAGAATTTTTCAGGATTGAACTTAATCTCGGCTTTTTTTAATATTCTGTTCAATTCCAACTCTTTTATTGCTTTTTTAATAAGATTAGAAATCACCTTGCTGATTACCAGACCAAATAATATTATAATAATGAAGACAATTATTTTGAGAATAATATCATTTATGTTCATTCTAACAGTTCTATTGAAATATTGACTGATTCAGGTATTGGGACTTTCATGATTAATCTTAATGCCCTTTCATTAACTTCAAGATCAACAAGCCTTTTATGAACCCTCATCTCAAACCTGTCCCATGAGGCCTTCCCCCTTCCGCATGGCGCTTTTCTTGTAGTTATCTTCAGTTTTTTATTAGGTATAGGTATAGGACCATGCAACTTTACCTTTGTTTTTTTAGCAATTTCATTTATTGATTCTATAATTTCATTCAGCTGATTAATATTATTGCTTGCTAGTTTTATTCTTGCTTTTTGCATTTTATATAGAGAAAAAATCAGGTTTATAAATTTAACTAAAAAATAAAAAAAGAAATTAAATTTCTTTCTTAACTAAGGATATGCACATGCCTGCAGCAACTGTCTGACCTGCGTCCCTAATTGCAAATCTTGACATCTGAGGAATCTCCTTCTGTGTCTCGATGACCATTGGCTTTTGTGGCTTGATTTTTACTCTTGCAGCATCACCGTTTCTTAACATGTCAGGCTTTTCCTGTAAGACTTGCCCTGTTGCAGGATCCAATTTAGAAATCAATTCTGAAAACTGGCATGCAACCTGCGACGTATGCACATGGAATACCGGCGTATAACCCACAGTGATTACAGTCGGATGATTCAATACAATTATCTGTGCTGTAAACTCTGTTGCTATTGTTGGAACGTTGCTTTCATGACCCAGTACATCCCCTCTTGCGATATCCTTCTTGCCGATTCCTCTTACTGAGAAACCAATATTATCTCCGGGTATTGCTTCATCTATCTGTTCATGATGCATTTCTATGGATTTGATTTCTCCTTTAACGCCCTTGCCTTCCCTTGCTGGAACAATAATAACCTTGTCACCAATTTTCATCTTACCTGTCTCAACCCTACCAACGGGAACAACACCAATACCTGCGATGTTATATACATCCTGTATTGGAAGCCTCAATGGCAAGTTAGTTGGCTTTTCAGGCTCTTTGAACTCATCCAGCAATTCCAATAATGTCGGACCTTTGTACCATGACATATGCTCTGATCTCTTGAATACATTGTCGCCTTTTAATGCACTTATTGCTATGAATTTTATATTTTCAATTTTATATCCTGCTGTCTTTAATACTGCACTTACTTCTTCCTTGACTTTGTTGAATTTTGCTTCATCATAATTTACAGAATCCATCTTGTTTACTGCAATTGCCAGTTGGTTGACACCCAGTGTTCTTGACAACCATATGTGCTCTTTAGTCTGTGCCATTACACCCTCACCTGCAGCAACAACTAAAACACCAACGTCAGCCTGTGAAGCACCTGTGATCATATTCTTAATGAAGTCCTTGTGCCCTGGTGCATCTATGATTGTATATTCAAATTTATTTGTTACAAACTTTTTATGAGCCAAGTCAATTGTAACTCCTCTTTCTCTCTCTTCCTTTAAGTTGTCCATAACAAATGCGAATTCAAATCCGCTTTTTCCCAATTCCTGAGCTTTTTCCCTTAACTTCCTCATTGCCTGCTCATCTATTATTCCAGAATCATACATTAACCTACCTATTGTAGTTGATTTTCCGTGGTCAACGTGACCGATAAATACTATATTTATGTGTGGTTTTTCTCTTGCCATTGTAATTGTTCCCCCTAATTGATAATTGTTAAAATGTTTTAGTTTTGGGGTGTTTATAAATATTTTGGTTTTTCATTCTGAAATTCAATAGAAAAAAAAATTGTTTATTATAATTTTTTAGAAAAAGTTTTTACAAAATTTATTAAAAATAAAAAAATCATAGGCAGATTCATTTCGAAGTTGTTAGTAACTGCTGGCTGAATATCTCGTTACCTTGATACTTACACCACAGTCCTATTAAACTCATCTTTTGTGAGCACTTCTAGTGTCTCTTTTTGAGGAATCTTTCCTCCTTAGATGCTTTCAGGAGTTATGATCTAAGGCTTAGCTGCTTGGCCTACCTTGCCAGATAACCAATCACCAGAGGCCTCGAAAACTAGTTCCTCTCGTACTATAGCTTCCTTCCTCTCAGACACTGAACACATCTAGTAGATATCGAACAAACTGTCTCACGACGTTCTGAACCCAGCTCACAAACGCTTTAATGGGTGAACACCCCCGCCCTTGGCTGCTTCTGCACAGCCAGGTTGCGTTGAGCCGACATCGATGAAGCAAACAGCACCGTCGATTTGAACTCTTAGGTGCTACCACTCAATTATCCCTAGGATAGCTTTTCTGTCATACTTGGCTCCCATCAAGGAAGACACAAGGGTTCGCTAGACCAAAATTTCTTTTTTGGATTTTATATTGTTAAAAATCCAATTAAGCCAACTTTTGCTCTTGCACTCTACTTAGGATTTCTAAACCTAATGAGTTGACCTTTGGGCCCTACTGATATCTTTTCAGCAGGGTGCCGCCCCAGCCAAACTACCCATCTGATGATGTCCTCTTTACGAGTTAGCAATACAAAATCTAAAGGGTGGTATCTCACTTTTGTCTGAGTCCAAACTTGCGTCTGAACTTTAAACAACTCCCACCTATTCTGCACAGTAAATTATATACCACAACAACAGACTGTAGTAAAGTTCCATAGGGTCTTTGCTTCCCACTAGACGTCTCTGGCCTTTGCACCAGAATAGTGTGTTCAGGGGATCTTAACTTGGGACAATAGCAACCTCGTTACGCCATTCATGCAGGTCGTCATTCAAACGACAAGGCATTTCGCTACCTTAAGAGAATTATAGTTATTCCCGCCGTTTACTTGCTCTT
>JAGVZC010000033.1 GCA_018302885.1 Candidatus Woesearchaeota archaeon | reverse complement strand
CGCCTGTATGTCTATACATAAAAGTTCGTTTGTATTAATATCATTTTGTAAAATATATTCTGTTCCTTCCTCATCCAAAACCTGACAATCAAATATATCTTCTGCATTCACAAAACCAGCAAGAACCAAAAGAAATCCAATTAAAATTGTAAACTTTTTTATCATCTTATTACTAAATTATTAGTCAATTTGCGGATTTGCTGGTGGTTGTTCTTGAACAGGCATACAAATGCAATGTCCATCATCAAGAATTTCACATTGGAAACCCAAATCAGTATATTCTTCTAAATTATTTTCTTCCATATATCCGCAAAGCATTTGCTCTTTAAATTCATGAGGCATATAAGATAAGTAAGTATTAAATTTTTCATCATCCTCTTCTAATAAATCTAATCTGTCATCCTGATTTTCATTATCGACCTCTAAATTTTCTATTCTATTTATTATTTCTTCTATAGTATTTTCTAAATTTACTATAGTTGTATTAAATATTTGTTCTACGCTTTGTGTTAATTCTCCCACTAATCTTTCCAGAATTTCAACTCTTTGCCCTAAATCATTTTCTGGTGGTTCTACATCAAATCCTATTCTTATTTTGATAAGCCAAAAATCATAATTACCTTCTCCAAAAGAATTTGTATTACCCCCCAATATTAAATCCCCCTCGGGTGTTTCCACCACAGACATGCTCCATTCATCATTTTCACCCCCATAAGTTTGGGACCAAATTTCTTCACCCTCTTCATTTGTCCTGACAACATAAAAATCAAGTCCTCCTTCTCCAAAAGATTCAGTTCTACCAACAAGAACAAAGCCCCCATCTTCAAGTTGAATTAGTGAATAAAATCCGTCATCTTGTCTACCACCATAAGTTTGAGACCATTCTTCCTCTCCATTCTCATTTATTTTGACAAGGTATGCATCTTCTCCTCCTTCACCAAAAGAGTCAGTCAATCCAGCTATTGCATAGCCCCCATCCCTTGTCTCAATAATTCCATTACCCAAATCTGAACTATCTCCTCCATAAGATTCGGACCAAATTTCATCTCCATTCTCATCTGCTTTAACAACATAAATATCCCATACACCATCAGGGTTGTTAGCTATTCCAGCCATTACAAAATCCCCATCTTCTGTCATAATGTGATCATTTACTGCCTCACTCCACTGCCTATGATAACTTTCAGACCAAACCTCATCTCCATTTTCATCAGTTTGAATTAAATAAAAATCATACCTATTTCCATCAATTTTTCCTGCCATTGAGTATTCACCGTCTGGTGTTTGAAGAATAGATTGACAATGATTATATCCTCCTCCTCCATAACCTGAATGAGACCATTCCTCTTCTCCATTTTCATCAGTCTTTACTAAATAAAAATCAAAAGCACCATTACCAAAAGAACTAGTGGTGCCACAAACAGCATAACCTCCATCTTCTGTTTGGATAAGAGAATCTGCATGATCTGTTCTTGTTCCACCATAAGTTTGAGACCATTCCTCTTCTCCATTTTCATCAGTCTTTACTAAATAAAAATCAGATCCCCCTTCACCAAAAGAATTTGTCCCTCCTGTCAATGCATAACCTCCATCCTCAGTTAGTATAATCTCTAGGTCTTCATCAGAATTCACTCCACCATAAGTTTGAGACCAAACCAACTCGGGATATTCAGCATTTACAAAAGTAACTAGAAATAATACAAATATTGGAATTATCCATAATTTTTTCATCATTTTCATAATACTTTATATTATTTAAATATTACAAACACGCCCTTATAAGCCTTTCCATTTATTACCACTTTATAGTATTAATTCCTTAAAATTATAATATTATTTCATATAAATCCTTTTTAATTTAAATTCACCTTAATTACCAATGCTAATAAAATCAATAAGACTAAACAACATAAGAAGCTACACAGACAAAGAGATAAATTTTGATTTGGGCTCTACCTTATTATCGGGGGATATTGGCGCTGGCAAGTCCACAATTTTACTTGCTATGGATTTTGCATTGTTTGGATTGAGCAAGGGAATCATTTCAGGAGAAGCATTGCTAAGGCATGGTGAAAATCATGGCTCTGTTGAATTAAATTTTATCATTGACAATAAAAAAATAAGAATCAAAAGAACATTAAAAAAATCAGGAGATTCAATAGTGCAGGATTCCGGCTATCTGATGATAAATGACGAATTATCAAACCTGAGCCCAATTGAATTAAAGCAGAGAATACTGCAGTTACTTAATTATCCGCAGGAAATCCTGACTAAAAAATCATTGATTTACAGATATACGGTCTATACCCCGCAGGAAGAGATGAAAACAATACTTCTTGGGAAAAAAGAGGACAGATTAGACACATTGAGAAGAGTATTCAACATTGACAAGTACAAAAGAATAAAGGAAAATTCAAAAATACTAAGCTCTGATTTAAGGGGGAAGATAAGGGAATATGAAATTATCACATCTGACCTGGAAGACAGGAAAAAGGAGAAGGAAGACAAAACAAAAAGAAGATATGAATTAAACAAGATATTGCAGGATGTCAACATTAAAGTCATTTATTTTTCTAATCTGATAAAAAGCAGGAAAGAGGAAATTGAAAAGATTGAAGAAAAAGTAAAGATTCTGAATGAACTAAAGAAAAATTTTGAATTGAATGATCTTAACCTAAAGAATAACATAAAAAAATATGAAGATAACAAAAATAAAATTGAGGCTCTTAGCAACGAAATAAACAATCTTGAGAAAGAAAACATAAAAGAGACTGATATGGACATGGTTTACAGGAATTTGGTAAGCTACAGGAGCAAACTGGTAAAAGTTGAAGAGGAATTGTTAGGTGCAAGAAAAAGCCTTAATGAAAGCAAGTATGCATACATGAATTCTGACAAGCTGATAAATGACATTTCAGGACTGGATCAGTGCCCGGTATGCCTGCAGAAAGTTGATGAAAATCACAAGCACAGCATACTAAGCAAGGAAGAAGATAAAATAAAAGATTTATCTGAAAATATCAGGATTTACACAAAAAAAGAAAATGACCTGACAAAAGACCTGGAAATAATAAATTCTGAAATAGAAAAACTGAATGAATCCAGATTGAACAACGAGGTTATCAAATTAAAGATAAGGAACCTTAATGAAAAAAAAGGAAATCAATCCAAATTGATAAATGATAATGATGAACTAAAGAAAATAATCGGAGAAATGAATTCCAAAAAATTTGATATTGACAGCAAAATAAAAGAAATTGGAGAGATTAAATATGACCGGAATGAACTTGATAATTTACTGGATGAAGAAAAAAAGATTCTTCTTGAAAAGAATTCCCTTGATACTGAATTGAAAAATATTGATGAAAACATATTAAAACTGGAAGAAGAAATAAATAATAAAACAAAAACAAAAGATAAATTGTTCAATGTGAGAAAATTAAGGAATTTTGTTGATGATGATTTCTCAAGAATTGTTGATACAATAGAAAGAAAGGTAATGCTAAGGGTTCATAATGACTTCAATGATTTATTCATTAAATGGTTTAATATTTTAGTCGATGATGAGAACCTTAATCTGAAACTCGATGAGGAATTCAGCGTCATTGTTGAACAGAATGGATATAATATTGATTACCTGTATTTATCTGGAGGAGAGAAGACTGCCGGTGCATTGGCTTACAGATTAGCCCTTAATCAGGTAATCAACAATTTAATTGTAAACATAAAAACAAAAGACCTGCTTATTCTTGATGAACCTACAGATGGGTTTAGTGAAGATCAGTTAGACAGAGTAAGATTAGTATTGGATGAGCTGGACATCAAACAGATAATATTAGTAAGCCATGAAAGCAAGATTGAAAGCTTTGTTAATAATGTCATAAGATTGAATAAAAAAGAAGGCGTGAGTGAAATAATATAAATATTTATATAGGAGTTTGATTTAATAATATAAAATGGGGGTTAGATATTTTGGAATTCTAATTGCAGTTATATTTAGTTTGTTTTTAATAAATGAGGTTGATGCATTTAACATAACAATAAATGAAGTAATGTATAATCCAGAAGGAGATGATGATAATAAAGAGTATGTTGAATTATTTCTGAATAATTTTTCAAATTTGGATGGTTATATAATACAAGACGAAAATTCACAAGATGAGTTAGAATTAATTCAATTATTAAATTCATCTTATGCTTTGATTGTTGAAGAATATTTTAATTATACTGGAATAAATGCTTCAATCTATTCTGCAGGTGCAGCCATAGGAAATAACCTAAATAATAATAGAGACAATATAACAATAAAGAATTCTTATGGAACTGTATTTGATCATATTTCATATAATAATTTAATTGGTGCGGATAATAACGGAATGTCTTTATGCAGATTAAATAATTCATGGTATGAATGCAACCCAACTCCAGGATATGACAATACCGAAGGAATTGTCGGAAATTATACTGTAAATAGGGTCATTGATGGTGATACTGTTGTTTTATCAAACAATGAAAGAGTTAGATTAATAGGAATTAATACTCCAGAATCAGGAAGGTTTTATTATGAAGAAGCAAGAGACAGATTAATAGAACTTGCTGAAGGGAAGAATGTTACTCTTGAAAGGGATGTAGAAAATATAGATATTTATAATAGGCTGTTAAGGTATATTTACATAAATAATACTTTTGTTAATTTAATTTTAGTTGAAGAAGGTTATGCCAGAGCTTATCCATTTGAACCAAATATACAATATAAAAAAGAGTTTTATGAGGCAGAAAGAACCGCTAGATACAATAAAGCTGGAATGTGGGTTAATGTTCCCAATATAACAATATTAAATCCTGAAGATAATTCTATTATAAGAACACATTCTTTTTGGTTAAATATCACAACAGATCAGAATTCTACATGTTATTATGCTATTTCATTTTCTAGGAGAATTCCACAACAAGGTAATCTTCCAGGCATAGTTTTTAGTTATACCTCTTCTTTTATACCTTTTGATTTTTCTAATGAATTTAATCATTCACAATTAATAACAGATGACCATTATTCTAATACAGATGATTCTTTAAATGAGATTTATGATTTGAATGTGAAATGCATCAATGAAGAAGAGTTATTTAGTTTACAAAGCATTCATTTTACAGTTGATATTCCCGAGTATGATAATCTAATGGGAGATATAGATGATATCCAGACAGATATAAATTTAACACTTGAAATTGGAAACCTTACAAATGGAACAAGAAATATTATATTCAGGGAAGAAAACAGAACATTAATCCATTTTAATTTCAATTTCACAAATTCAATGTTGAATTTAAGCAATATAATGATACAAAAACAAACAAACAATAATTCTGGTTCAATAATTGTTGGCGGCATAAACCTCACTGACGGAAATACAAAAACAGTTTATGTTGATGATCTGAATGAAAACACAGACACAGTATGCATAAAAGACGCTGAAATAAGCTCAATAGAAGAGATAAGCACAAATTGCGACGGTGAGGATGAATATCTTATAACATGTAATGGAAATAATTACAATAATTACACATGCATTGACAAAGGAGATGAATATGAAATTACAGGATTAATGCATTCAGGAATCATTGAAAAGAAAGTTTCAAATAATAACGGAGGAGGAAATTCAGGGGACAATCCAGGTGGGGGAGACAGTGGAGGAGATTCAAATGACAATTCAGACAATGAACCTGATAATACCCAATTAGAACAAACAAATAATGCAGAAGAACCTGAAAATGCTCCTGAAGAAGCACAGGATAACTCAAACGAGATTACCAGTGCAATAACTGCCAATTTAGGCACTGGTTCTGTAATTGTCCTGGCAATTTTAATTGTTGGAATTGGAATATATTTTTTATTAAGAAGGAAAAAATAATTACTTTAATTTAACAGCAGTCCCATAAGCAAGTATTTCTGCAGAGCCATTCATAACCATTGAAGTAACAAACCTTACATTTATCACAGCGTCCGCCTTCATTTCCTTTGCCTTGTCTGTCATTCTCTTCAGTGCAATTTCCCTTGCTTCACTCAGCATTTCTGTATACTCTTTAATTTCTCCTCCAATAATCTGCCTAAAGCCTGCAATAATATCCTTTCCAATGTGCTTTGCCTGAATGACATTCCCCTTTGCCATTCCCAGGATCTCCTTTACTTCTTTTCCCGGAACGAAATCCGTTGTTGTAATTATCATGGTCTCAA
>JAGVZC010000008.1 GCA_018302885.1 Candidatus Woesearchaeota archaeon | reverse complement strand
ACATAATTCCTGTATTTCTTGAGATGATTTATTGCCTCCTTTGCTGATTTCCTGCTTTCATGCTTTATATTAAGCAATTCCTTCTCGTCATTTCCTCCAACCTTGTCATAATACCTGCTTAATTTTATCGAGATATTTTCCTCCTTTTCTATTGGAAGATTGTAATAAAGCATAAGCGCCCTGTCATAATATTTCTTTGATATCAAAGGATATTTCAATGACAATCTCTCTGCCCTTTTTATTAACTTCAAAACTCTCTTTGCATCATTGTTTATCCTTATGTTTTCAAACAATGACTTGTGCTTTTTGTGGTGCTTTATGTGCTTCTTTGCCGGAGCCTCTCCAATCTTTGGAATTGGAATTTCCTTTGGCTTTTGCTGATACTCCATTATCTTTTCATGAAGTTTTTTTAACCTAGCATTAAATTTGTTTACATTAGAGTCAAGATCAAGCGCTTTCTTCTGATATCTCAGGGCAATTTTTGGCTTTAGATTAGTCAGACTCTGCTCTGAATATCTTATTAATCTTAATATGCTGTTTTCAACTTCCTTCTGCTTTGCCTCTTTTACAAGGTTAAGCCTTCTCTTTCTTTCCTGCTCTTTAAGTTCACTTCTTCTCTGTATTTCCTTTTCCTTTCTTTCTCTTGCTTCCTGATTAAGCTTTATTTTCTGCTGCCTTTCCCTTTCCTTTCTTTCCCTTGCTTCTTTTCTTTCCTTAATTATCTTAAGCTCTGCTGCCTTTCCAAGCTGAATCTTATGCTCATATTCAATCTGCTTTCTCCTCAGCTCCTTTTCCTTTTCTTCCTGCCTTATCTTCTGCTGCCTTTCTTTTTCCAACTGCTCATGCCCTATTCTCTTCTGCTTCTTCAGCTCTTCCTGTATCTTCTGCTTTTCTATCTCCTCTCTTAACTTGAATTTCTTCTGATTTTCAAGCTCCCTTAATTTTAGTTTTCTTTCCTGCCCTTTTTCTGCTCTTTCCTTTGCTTCCTGCTCAAATTTAATCTTTCTCTGCTCCTGCTTCTTATCTTCCTGAATTGCCCTTAATTTTGCCTCCTGCTCAAGCTTGATTTTCTTTTCCTGAGTTGCAAGCATTGCCTTGTGCAATTCATTCAATCTTGCAGTGAATCCCTGTCCAGAAAGAGTTCGATTTAATCTCAATGCTTTATTGTAATATTTCAGAGCCCTGTTTGTGTTTGTTATGTTCTGCTCAGTATAATTTATCAAATGAAGAATATGATCCTTTAATTTCTTTAATTTTTCCTGCTCATTTATTTTTTCTCTTATCTGTATTTCCTTTTCCTTCCTTTCCCTTTCTGCCTCTTCTATCTTTATTTCTTTTTCCCTTCTTAGCTGATTTATCTTTAATTGCCTCTGTCTTTCCTGCTCTTTTTGCTTTAATACTAACTCTTTTTCTTCCCTTGCTCTTTTCAGAGCCCTTTCCCTTAATTCCTTTCTCAGATTTATTTCCTTTAATTTAGCCTCGTGCTCTAACTTAATGCTCTTTAATTTCTCTTCCCTCTTTAATTTTATCTGCTTTTGCCTTTCAAGCTCATTTAATTTAGCCTGTTTCTGTTTTTCTTCCCTGAGTTTAATCTCCTCTTCCCTTGCCTTTCTCTTTAATTCTAATCTTTTTTTCCTGTCCTCATGCATTAATTTTATTTTATTGTGCTTTTCTATTTCATTCTGCCTTAGCAATTTTTGCCTTTCTAATTCCTGTAATCTTAATCTTCTTTGATTCTCAAGCTCATTGTGCCTCTTTTCCTTTTCCCTTTCCAACTGCTCTTCCCTGATTTGCCTCTGCCTTTCTAATTCTTTCTGCCTTCTTTGCTTTATGTCCTCTTCCCTTAACTTAATATTTCTCTCTCTTTCTTCCTGCCTTAGCTGAATATGCCTTTCCTTTAACTTTTTCTTTAACTCAAGCTTTCTTTTTCTTTCCTGCTCATTTAACTGAATTCTTTTTCTTCTTTCTGCTTCATCTTGATTTAGTAATCTCTCCCTTTCTTTTTTTCTTAATTGAATTAATTTTTCCCTTTCCAACTGCTCATCTCTAAGATGACTTATTTTTTCCTTTTCTGCCTCTTTCCTTGCTCTTTCCCTTTCTTCCTGTAATTTCAATTCCTGCTGTCTCTGCAATTCTTCCTCTCTTTCTTTTCTTTTCTTTGCTTCCTGCTCTAATTCAATCCTTTCTCTTCTTTCCTTCTCCCTTAACCTGATTTCATTTTCCCTCTGTAATTGCCTTTGCTTCAATGATTCCTGCTTCTCAAGCTCCTTCTTCCTTCTGCCTTCTTCAATTAATCTGATTTTTCTTTCTCTTTCAAGCTGCCTTTCCCGAATTAATTTCTCCCTTTCCTGCTCTTTCTGCCTGATTTCCCTCTCTCTTCCCAGCTGTTCTTTTTTTATCTGCTCTCCCTTTTCTATCTCTTTCTGCCTCAACTGTCTCTGTCTTTCCTGCTCTAACCTTAATTTCTGCTGCCTTTCAAGCTCCTTGTTTTTTATTTTGGATTCCTCTTCCCTCTGTGTAAGCTTGATTTGCTTCTGCTTTATAGAAATAATATCATCATAAAGAGATTTTAGCTCATCTCTGAATTCACTTTTAGGAAGATTTTTTGACAATTCAAATGATTTCTTGTAAAACAGCAAAGCCTTATCATAATTATTTATGCTTTTTTGTGCAGACTTTATCCTGTCCAGGATTTTATTCCTTATCCTGCTCAGCTTTTTTTCTTCTCTTATCTTTATATTTCTCTGTATCTCTATCTCCCTGCTTTTTATTGATTTGTCTTTTTCCTTTAGGATTTCATCATGAAGAATTTTTAATTGTGAAGAATAATTGTGCTTTGGCAATGTTCTGTCTATTTCTATCGCTCTCTTGCAATATTTTAATGCCCTGCCCGTATTTGCTATGTTTCTTCTTATCAGATTTATCAAAGAAATTATCCTTTGCTGCCTTTCCAATATTTCATGCTCTGCAACGGGTTTTCTCTTATGCTCCTTTTCCCTGAACAAACCCATGAGATTTATTGTTATCTGCTTTGGCAATGGAAGCCTGATTTTTATCGGCTTTGACGGTTTTGACTCTTCTTCAACATGATGGACATGCTTTCTTTTTGGAAAGTTTATCTTTATCTTCGGAAATTTAGGAAGAATTATCTTCGGAAATACCGGAAGTTTCAGTATTGATTGCTTTTCCTTTTCTTTTTTCTCATGCACAGTCTTTAATATTTTTGACAGATATAATAGCAAATGATCAATTTCCTGCCTTGTTACCTCTCTTCCGCTATATTTCAAGTCAGACAATCTTTTTGTAAATTCTATAACCGGCCAGTCAAGCTTATCCCTTGGAAGCTCTTCAAAAGCAAATTCCTTTTCTATGTTTAATGTGTATGCAATATATTTTTTTATTAATCCGGAAATTTCATCCAAGGCGTCATTTGCTGACAAATTAATTACATCCCTTTTCAATTTTGCAAATTCTCTAGGAAAATCTATAATTATTTTTTTCTCTTCCTTCTTTCTCTTCTTTTTTAATTTCAGCTTAAGCTTTCCTATGTTATCCCTTAAGTAAGTTGTAAGGAAAAAAATTAGAATTATCAGTATTAATACGACTGGCATAACTAAAGTTAAAGAATACTCACCTCCGAAGATATACACCATAATTATTAAGTGGTTGTAGTGTATAAAAAGGTTTTTATTTTTGTTTTTATTATTTATAAGTGAAAAGGAATAATTTAATAAGAATGAGGTACTTTAAATAATTGGAGGTTATAATCATGGGAATATTTACATCACAAAAAAAAAGTCTTTCAGACTTGCCTAAGCCATCTTCTTTTGATTTTGGAAGTGTAAAAAATATTAATCTTCCTGATATAAAAGAAGAAATTGGTAGTGTACCTTTTGAGCCTTTAAGGGAAGAACCAAAAGTCAAGAAGCAGATATTTGTCAAAATGGACCAGTACAAGGAAGCGCTGGAAACAATAAACAAGATAAGAGACAAGATAAAAGATGCTGATTCAGTACTTAATGAACTGAGGAGCATGAAGGACAAGGAAGACATGCACCTGCAGAAATGGCACAAAGATCTTGAAATCATAAAAGAGAAGCTAAAAAGAATGGACGAAGTTCTTTATGAAATAGACCATGAGTAAAATTTACACTACAATAGAAAAGCCTGTTGATTTAAGAAAAGACCTGCTTGGTTCAAGCATAAAAGTAATTGAGATGATGGAAGACTTGGAGAACGTAAAAGAACTAAGGCATGAAAAACACAACACTTTCCTGTTTCTCAAGGCTTACATGAAAGAAATTGACTCCTCAATTAACAGCTTAAGAATGAGATTTCCGCACATGAAATTTGATGAGGAAGACCAGCTGAAAAGAGAAGCAGAAAAAATTGATGTTGAATTCGAAGGTTATGTAAAGCCTGACAAAGAGATGGATAACCTACAGAAAGAATTGTTTGAGTTGAAGGAAAAATTGAAGGGAATTAACTAGATATAGGAACTGCAATCTCTTCTTCAGAACCCTTAATTAAATTCCAGTCTAATTTTATTAATTGTTTTATTGCCGGGTTATTGGTATTTAATTTATATAAATCAGATTTTCCAACCCTTCTTGTCTTTATTACTATCCTATTTTTTTCTAACTTATCCCAAAAAGTCTGTAAAGTTGAATAACTTACTCCAGAATTTCTTGCTATTTCTGTTAAAGGATAATCAAATAATTGAAATGTAATAAGAAAATCCAATACCTTTGTTATTGGATTATTACCAAATACTTCTATGAATACTGTTTCGTTTTTCATTTTACTTATCTAAAAATTTTTCAACATAATATATTATTCTTTCCCTTTAATTTCATCTTTAGCCCACATAAAAGTCCACCAATATATACTTTGAAGTAATAGGTTTATATAATTGTTTATTACATAAATTATATACCTTGGATTCTAAAAGTATTATTGCAAAAAAAATATTAGATTTAGAAAAGGCATTGATATCAAAAGCTCTTGAAAAAAAATTATTAATTAGTGCTTGATTATAAATATTACTTCATATAAATTCTTTTTAAGTTTTGCATTGTTGAATTCCTATGAAATTTGCACATCTTGCTGACTGCCATATAGGCGGATGGAGGGATCCAGAATTAAAAGAATTAAGCATCAGGGCTTTTGAAAATGCAATTGAAATCTGCATAAAAGAATATGTCGGTTTTGTTTTGATTGCCGGAGATCTGTTCAATACCTCCCTGCCAAGCATTGACTTGATAAAAAGAACTGCTGAGATACTAAATAAATTAAAAGAGCATGACATTGATGTTTACATAATTCCAGGAAGCCATGATTTTTCCCCGTCAGGAAAGACAATGATTGATGTCCTTGAGAACGCTGGATTAGTTGTCAATGTGATGAAAATAAAAAATAACCAATTATTATTGACTCATGACAAGACAGGAGTTAAGATAACCGGATTGGTTGGATTAAGAAGCAGTCTAGATAAACATTATTATCAGAATCTGGATTTTACCAATATTGAGAATGAAACAGGATTCAAGATATTCATGCTTCACAATACCATAAATGAACTAAAGCCAAAAGACATGGAGAAGGTTGATGGAATGTCTTTGAGTCTGTTGCCAAAGAATTTTGATTATTATGCAGCGGGACATGTTCATTTCATAAAAGAAATTAATCATGGCAAGGGAAAATTAGTCTATCCCGGTCCATTATTTCCCAATAATTTCAAGGAAATTGAAGAATTGAAGCATGGCGGATTTTACATTTATGACAATGGAAATCTGAAATATGTTCCTGTTAAGCTAAAGGATGTTCTTTGTGCTGAAATAGATGCAAATGGAAAAAGTTCAAGGGAAGTAGAAGATGAGATTTTAAATATTAATGGTTTTGAAGGCAAGATATTATTGCTAAGGATTGCTGGTGTCTTAAAAGAAGGAAAATCAAGCGATATAAATTTCAAGGTTATTTCTGAAAAGTTCAAGGACAGCTTTGTTTTTTTGAAGAATACCACAAAATTAAGCAGCAAGGAGTTTCTGGATTTGGAAGTAAAGGAAGGTGAAATCAGCGATGTTGAAGGCGAGATCATTAAAGAATTCAAATCAGACTATGATGAAGAGTTTATTGTAAATTTGATGAATGCCCTGGACAAGGAAAAGGACGAGGGTGAAAAGAATGTTGATTTTGAAAGAAGATTGCTGAAAGATGCGGAGTATCTGAATTAGATAGGAATACTTATCCTTAATCTGTCAAATTTAACTGAAGGGATTATAATCTTCTTTGGAATATCTTTTTCTTCTATTTCTATCAATCCAACTTCCTTCAGTATATGAATATCCTCACTTACATTTTTAA
>JAGVZC010000007.1 GCA_018302885.1 Candidatus Woesearchaeota archaeon | reverse complement strand
AGCAATTCCACTTCCTAATAAAACACCAAATACCCCCCCAATAAATCCTATAATGGCGGATTCAATCAAAAACAAATAAAGAATATCAGAGTTTCTTGCACCAATGGATTTCATAATACCAATCTCCCTTGTCCTTTCCAAGACAGAAGTGTACATTGAATTCATAATGCCAACAGAACCAACCAACAATGATATTGCCGCTATACCAACAAGAACAACCTGTATTATCCCCAATACAGAGTTTATCTGCTCCATGATATTTGATGATGTAAGAACCTGAAAATTTTCGTCCCCCCTTGCCCGCTCCAAATTCTTTTCTGCCTTCTTTTTCACTTCCTCTATATCCAGACCATTTTTAACAGTTGCAGTTATTGCATCAACCTTATCAGGCTCATTGAATATTTCCCTGTAGATATCCAAATCAATATTAATTGAATTATCATCCTGAGAATTTCCTATTTCTTCCATAATCCCAATTACCCTGAATTCCTCTCCATTAACTTTTATTTTATTTCTAACACCAATGAAATCATCAAAAACATCCGCATAGGCAACACGGTATCCTATCACCGTATTCCTTGATCTATGCCTATATCCTTGTTAAAAATTTCATAATCCTTCGCGGGGGCAGACTGCACTGTCAGAAATTTCACTTCATCATGAAACTCAATCTGCGTTGTACTATACAATCCAGGAGTCACATATTCAAATTCAGACATTGATTCAAGAGTCTTGACATCCTCGTCAGTCAATCCTGTCGAGGCTGAGCCAGGTCCTGTAAACCCTTTCGGAGCAATAAACAAACGATTGGTTCCAAGCATGTCAAACTGCTCCTCAATTGCATTCTGCATTCCCTGAGATATTGTAATCAAAGAAATTATGGCTGCAACACCAATGACAATTCCAATAACAGTCAGCCAAGACCTCAACTTTCTGTTTCTAATGTTCTTGACACTAAAGTTAAAATAATCTTTTATCATTTCATAATATAATCTTTGACTTTCTTTATTGACTGCTTTACATTTCTCTTCAAATTTCTTGGTTTTAAGAAATCAATAATTTTTCTGAGCCATCTCTTGAATACAATCTTGAATCCTTTTCCAATATCCTTCTGCACTCTCCATTCTTTGTACCATGAGTATATGAACAAAATTACAATTATATAGAAGATTATATTAATGAAAGATCCCTTTGGTTGCGTCAATCCATAGGCGACTGCCGCTCCTGAGGAATAAACAGGGAGATTCACTATTTTCTGCTCTGATAATTCATTGTTATAATTATCCTTGTAATTAATCAGAACATTAAATGGAATTGTCTTTGATTTTCTTGCCTTTATTTTAAATTCCGCAGTTTCAAAATCATCGGAGTCAAGATTACCCAAATAAACCCTTGAAGTCCCTATAATATCATAATAATCTGAATCAAGCAATTTCAAACTTACAAATTTCATATCAGTAAATCCTGTGTTTGATATGCTAATCACAACATTACCAACCTCGCCTCTTGAATGGACTTCTGTCTCCTCTATGTCAAGAAGATAATCAACGTCGGGCTTTATCAGCAAACCAATTATGTCTGATTGATTGATTAATACCCCATTGTAATTATTATATTTTATTGTTACTGGAACCTTGTATGGCTTTGTATCATAACTAGTATCAGCAATTAATTCGTAAGACAGTGTTGTTTCCTCAAGGGGCTTTAGAGAAGGTATTCTTCTTTCTGATATTGAATTCACCGGAGTAAAAGGAGTTCCTGCAAACTCAGGCTTTATTGTAATTTCCTTTATTACAGAATCTGTGGGATTCTTGAATGTAAATTTTACTTCTGTTATTTTTCCAGGAATGATTGATTCAGGCTCTACAGATGATATAATAATCAATGTCCCCCTTGTCCTTACATCAATTGGCAATTCATGAATAACAGGAAATGTTCCGTTGCCTGTTCTTGCTTTTATTTTAAGATTGTATGTTTTCTCTACTGCATCTGGATTCACATAGACTGCAAATTTAACAACAACACCTGCACCGGCATTCAGTTCTGGAAAGTCAACCCTTTTGGGAAGAGTTCCATAATTAGAGAATGGAAATTCCTCAACCAATTCAAACTGCGCATTTGATGCCTCTTCATCCCCTATATTTGTTATTTTCAACCATGCTTCAAAATAATCTCCCGGGGTTACAGGATAAGGCTCATATTTCAGATTATTAAATCTCAGATAAGCATTATCCTGATTTGGATATTCATATCCTGAACCGCTTATATTATATTCATAAGCATAAACAAAACTTAATGACAATAAAAACACCAAAATCAACATCAAACCTCTTTTTTTCATTTTTCTATTCTCCCATCTGTTAAATGAATAATTCTCTGAGCATATCTTGCCAGTTTTTGATTGTGAGTTATCATTATTATAGTTTTCCTTTCTTTTCTATGCAGTTTTGTGAGCATATCTATAATATCCTCCTCTGTTTTTGAATCAAGATTTCCGGTAGGCTCGTCAGCCAAAATTATTTTTGGATCATTTGACAATGCTCTTGCAATTGCAACTCTCTGCTGCTGTCCTCCAGAATTATGCAAATAAAACCCAAAAGTTCCTATAAATCTATTGGTCTTATCTGTGACATCATAAACATATCTCTCCCCCCTTAAAGGGGTTACTGATTTTATTTTAACGAATCCCACATCCCCTTCAGTAATTTTTTTATAGTCATCAAGTAGTTGAAATTTATTTAACATATAACTCAACAAATCCTTTCTTATTTTTCCAACTCTTACATTATCTCTTCTTAAGACTCCCCCAATTCCCGGAAATTCACGTGTTGAGAATAAATTCCTGTTCAGGTCTATTGCATTAATCATATTTCCATCCATAGGAAGATAATTGAGGGTTAGCTCATCACTTCCAAGATTACTCATATCCAAAAAATTTAGACTGTAATCTCTTTTTATTAATTCATCCGCTAATTTTAAACATTGTTTGCTGTAGGTTACTAGTCTATAAGTTTTTCTTCTTGCTCTTTGTTTAGGCATATTTTCTTCATAAGATGCAATGTATCCAAGCTGCAACAACAAAAAGTGTAATTTATTCGCCAAAATATTTGAAGTTGTTTTTATTGAAATTTCCCTCCTCTTTCGGTTATAGGATTTATGCCGGTGAGTTCCGTCCCCATAAACCCCTGCCAAAAAATCCAACTTCAAATTATCAGATAAGTTAAAAATGAAATCTGGAAAATCCCTCTTCCAAGATTTGTCTCCTAACTTGAAATAATTTTTGAATATATATGAGATAATTTTATTTTCAACTATAAGTGTTGTGGTATTTTTATGCTCTTCAGTCTTTATTCTTAGATTAAGTCCAAAGATTTCCTTAAAATCATCCTTTAATCTTTCAACCCTCTTTTTTTCATTCATATTAAAAGTGAATGTTAAATAATATCTTTTATTTTCTTCATCAAATCTAACACATCCTTCTGAAACAAAATCTCCCAAAATCCTACAAAATTTTGAATTAACTTTCACTTTGCAGTCTATTTTTGCTCTGGAACCTTTGAATCTTATTTTATTTTTTTCAAGTACTATGTTAGCATCATTCTTTAGTTCATCATACAAATTTATTTCTCTGTTATCAAAATTTGATTCTGACGGCAAACTAAGGGATACGGGGAGGACATCACCTTCTGTTAGCTCTTCAACCCTTTTTGAATATATTTTTCCATTTTTGTAGACAAATATACTATGGGAATGGGTGGCTTTTATTTTGTATCCATACTCAGTTTTTATCTCCAATAATTCATCCGTTTTATGCCTTACTGCATATTTCATATCTGTAAATTCTTGCTTGTATTCGTCGTTGAATGTGACTACCTTTATTCCTTTTACCCCAACCCTTAAACCTTCTTTTACTCCTTTTATTTTTTCAACATCTTTAGAATTCTTTAATAAACCATCAACTACAGCTTTAATTTTTTTTACTTTTATTTCTCCATTCTCCTTTATCATAATATACTCATCGCCATCAACGCTTAATTGACCGGGGGTGTGATCCATTCTGTCGCCAAGCCCAACTAAATTCAGCAATTCAATTGCCCTTGTTTTTCTCTCACCCTCTTCAGTCCCTTGAAATATCATAGGAAGCATTACATTTTCCAATGCTGACAATGAAGGTATCAAATTAAAATTCTGAAATATAAAACCAATTTTCTTTCCTCTTACCTGCGCCAAATCTGATTCCTCAAGGTTTTCTATATCTTTTCCATCCAGCAATATCCTTCCCTTTGTCGGCTTGTCAAGGCATCCAACTGAATTCAACAATGTTGATTTTCCCGAGCCCGACTTACCAAGTATTGCAAGGAATTCTCCATCCTTCACCTCTAAATCAACACCCCTTAATGCATGAACGTCTACTTCTCCCACATGGTATGTCTTGTGCACATTTTGCAATTGCAATAGTGTTTTCATTTTTTATCAAATGCTTTTAGAGATTTCAGGTATTCTATTATTGCTGTTCTTGACAATTCTGATTCTTTTAATCCTATTCTCTTGCATATTTCCTTAATTATCTTATGGAGGTCATCTGTAACTTTATATCTTATATATGCCATTTTTATACCTTATTATGTACTTTTAACGTATATTTTTATTTATAAAGTTTTTGGTAAGTTTTAAATAATAAATGAATTATTGATTTATTATGTGGGAGTGCCGGAGCGGTCAAACGGGATTGACTATAAAAATAGGTCCAAGCTCAAGACTGCAGATGAGGAACCAATTGGCTCAGTGCCTACGCAGGTTCGAACCCTGTCTCCCACATAAAACTTTTAGAAAAAGTTTTATCAAAAGAAGCTCACAAAAAATAAGATGAAAAATTCGATAAAAATAGGCCTTGGATTTGGATTAACCTCAGGGGTAATCACAACATTGGGTTTGATTGTCGGTCTTTTCTCCGGAACACATTCAAGGTTAGTTGTTATTGGTGGGATTTTAACAATTGCAATTGCAGATGCGTTCTCTGATGCTTTGGGGATTCATGTTTCTCAGGAATCTGAAAAAAGAAATACTGAGAAGAGCGTTTGGGAGTCAACAATATGGACTTTCCTATCCAAATTTATACTTGCATTGACTTTTCTAATTCCTGTTTTATTGTTTAAGCTGGATACTGCAATTATAATAAGCATAATGTGGGGTTTGGCTGTTTTAATCATATACAATTATAAAGTTGCAAAATACAGGAATATAAAACCCTACAAAGTAATTATTCAGCATGTTTTTATTTCAATAGTTGTTGTGATAATAACTTATTTTGTCGGTAAACTGATAAATTTAATTTTTATGTAAGATGATAAAAAAAATTTTATTTGACAAGAAGAACAGAAAATATTACTGGAGAAATGGAGACTTAAGCACTTCTCTTGGAACCATAAAAGAGAAAGACATGAGCAATAATGAAGCAATAAGCAGCACAAACCAGATATTCAGAATATTCACTGCAAATTTTTTAGACAGCCTGGAAAAAATAAAAACAGGACCTGCAACAACAAACCTTAAGGATATAGGAGCAATATTAAGCTACAGCGGAATTGACAAAAATTCCATAGTTGCTGAAGCAGGAACCGGAAGCGGTTTCCTGACTTCCATGCTGTCAAGGTTTGTTAAGAGAGTTGACAGCTATGAAAAGAACGAGGATTTTTTTAATTTAAGCAGAAAAAACATCGAGAATCTGGGAATTAAAAATGTTAAGTTTTTTAACAAAGACATTTCTGAACTGAAAGGAAAATATGACTTGATAGTTCTTGATTTGCTGGATCCCTGGAATTATGACTTAAGAAAGAATCTCAAAGAAGGCTGCTATTTAGTCAGCTATTTACCAAACATAACACAGGTAAGGGCATTGGTCAAAGAAAGCAAGTTATATCACGAGAAAACAATTGAGATTATAGAAAGGGAATGGTTTGTTGATGAAAGACTAAGGCCAAAAAATACAAGATTAGGACACAGCGCTTTTCTTGTTTTTCTTAGAAAATAGTTTTATTATTTCTCTTTTTTCTTGCATTCTGAGCATTCTGTAAACTTGCTTGCCAGAATTTTCTCTTCTTGTTTCTTTCCCAAAGGATAAGATTTCTAATGTCAGGATGTATCTGTTTATCCTGCCATTTTCTTTCCACATCAATTGATTTACCTTCGCTTGCAATAGCTTTGAGGGCATATTCTGCCGCCCCAGGAGCGTGATCAGCCATATGGGCAGTCGCAACGGCATGTCCAACAGCACGGGCAACTGCTACTGAGGTTTGATTTTGAGATTCGTTTGCCACTGCAATTGCATCAAAGGCAGCATTTCGTGCATCGCCGACTGATGCGTTACCTCTTTCCCATTCCTTAGCTACCCCGAGCGCGTGTTCTAATCGTTCATCTATATTCTCGCCAAAGAGCGACAACACATGAAGGGCACACTTACGAGCCCACTGCATGAGCTGTCGATGTTGCTCTTTTTTCAGAGGTCCGCCACGATGTTCTGCTATAAATAGATAACGAGAAGACTGCTGTGCGACCTTTTTCAGAAATTCATCATGATGTCCTGCCACAAATTGTTTATTTCGCATGTTATTATTTTACCCTTTTTATAAATTAAATGTGATTATTGTTTAAATTTGTCCTTAATATTTAAATCGTTTTCGGAATAAAATTAAAAAAATAAATTATTATCCCAAAATTATAAATAAAGAAAAATTTGAAGTAATATTTTCAGATAAAATTCAGATTAGGTTAATTCTTTCTGACAAGTTCCACCTAAAGATTTATCACATATAAATGTTTCATCTGATCCACATGCCCAACACTCACCATTGGGTCTGCAATACATGTGCCTCCTATCGAAGGATCGCACTTGAATATTCTATTAGCATCACATTTTGCCCAACACTGATCATTGCAACTATTTGGTGTATCAACTGGACAATTGTTTGGGTCTGCACCGCATGTACCTCCTGAAGTTTCGCACTTAAATATCTGATTAACAGCACAATTTGACCAACATTGACCATTACATTCATTAGAATTTAAACCACTACACTCAAGCTCGGAGGAAGTACACCCGCTTAAAATTGCAACAAAGAATAATACTAAAACGGTTGTTATCATCTTCATTTTGTATATTATTAGAATATATTACTATTTAAATTTATCTCAAAATGAACGTTAGTTGAAAATCCTAAAAATAAGAGCTACTTTGACGAATTGATGACACGATATGCATCTGAATTCAAAGAAATATTTCGTTCAAATGACAGACTTCATAAAGAGTATCTAACATCTGAATTCACACAATTGAAGAAATATATGCAGTGATTTTTTACCTTTTTCTCGATTGTATATAATTGGTGTTAGGTTCCTTTTCCGAAGGAAAAGTTTGAGCATCAGCGAGAAAGTTTGAGAATCTGAGCGTTTTCAGTTAGTAGGGGGGTGTCGCTTTTTCTATTATTAATTTAGGAGTAGTTACAAGCGAAAGCTTTATAAATAATAATTGAATAACTATTTCGTTATGAAAACATTTGAAGAATTTGCACGAAAAAAGAAAGATGATAGGTTTAAAAGATCTGGAGAGCTAGGGTTTAATTCGTATGACCACTATCTTGGTTTTCTTTATGAAAATGGAAAATATACATTTTTGGAAGGACCTCGCACAAGAATAAATGGTGCCGATTTTGCAACAACTGCAAATTCTCTTTGTGATATCTTAGAAGAAGCCCCGAGAGTTAGGTTTGAACTAAATTTTTCAGAACAAATTCCAGAACAAGAAAGAGAATTTCTTAAAAGATTGACAAAAATTGTTTTGGAAAAAGAAGGATATAGATTAGATGCATTTTCTATGGCAAAGGACATTGCTAGTTCAAGATCTTCTATAACGCAGTTAGAAAAAACTCCAAAAGCAGATCCAACAGACAAACGTTATAGATGTCCATATAAAGTTTAAACAACTGGTGGGCACCCCCTTTTCGTTTTGCGAGGGCTCTCAAATTGAAACTAATTCCTGTTCTATTCTCCCGAATACTTGGAGGGATTGATTTTTAGTGCAACGATGCCGAAGGCAAAAATTTCGAGTTACGAGGGTCGGCCTTTTATTAGAATAATTTTTTAATTTTCTCTATATTTAATTCGGAAAAATCTTTAATTACTATATCGGCGTGCTTTAATTCATCAGCTGAATGATATTTTGTGATTAAACCAACAGTTTTCATGTTCGCATTTTTCGCAGCTTCAATTCCATTTCCAGCATCTTCAATAACTATACATTCTTCAGTCTTGACCCCAAGATTATTAGCGGCTGCCAAAAAAGTGTCAGGAGCTGGCTTGTGATTCTTAATGTCGTCAGCAGTAACCAACGTTTGAAAAAAATCTTTAATGTTCAGTAAATCTAGTATTTTTTCTGCTCTCCAACGAAGACTGGACGTAGCAACAGCACAAGCTATATTGTTTTTCTTAGATTCTTGGAGTAAATTAAGCAAGTCAGTGTTTATTTTTTCTTTCTTCATTAATTCAAACTGAATTTCTCCAGCTTTTTTAGAAAACTCCATTAAGTCATAATCTTTTATGCCAAATTCAGTTTTCCAAGCCTGAAGATTATCTCTCAAAGATCTAGCAAGATTTTTCTTAATATAATCATCAGAAAAATGAACTCCTTCATCTTTCAAAACTCTGCTGAATGATTCCCAAATCGGACCAATTGAATCAATAAGCACGCCGTCCATATCAAAAATAATTGCTTTCAACATAGAAAATTAAAAAATTACTAAATATATAGAGATTTCGGCCGACCCTCGTAATTGAGCATAACGAGGTTATGCTCCCTCGTTAGAGGTCGAGGATTTTTATTTTTTGGAAAAACCGCAGAAGTAAAACAAAATAATTTGAATTCTTTTTTAATGAGAATTATTTTCCCGAGAGGAACGTGAGGGGCTTGGTTTTATTGAGCATAAT
>JAGVZC010000020.1 GCA_018302885.1 Candidatus Woesearchaeota archaeon | reverse complement strand
TATAACATCAGCCTTGAATTCCCTGTTGAAATCATTTATTATGGCTATATCATTTATCCAGCCGGCAATAAAATTATAATTTTTCAGCAGGATGTTAAGAATCTTGAACTTGCTTGACAAATCAGGAAAAACAATCGGGTTCAGTTTAAGGACGTCATACTTTCCCTTGAAATAATTGTAGGAGGTTTCATAGCCCGCAATCACGATTTCTGCTTTTTTATCTAATTTTTTTAATTTGTCTATTATGGCTTCCTCTCTTGTAAAATGCCCGTATGCAATTCCTGTTATGATGAATAAGTATTTCATTGTAATTTGAAGAATCTTTCAGCATATTTTTTGTTTATCTTCCTTCCGTTTTTTATTGCCCTGAAATAAGTTGGAATCAGCAAAGCATAAACCCAAAACCACTGGCTTGTAAATCCCATCATAAGTCTTATTTTTTTCTTCATGTATTTTGATATGTCTTCATAAATTACTGGCTCATTCAGTTTAACATGATTCCAAACTTCATAGCCATAAATTTCTCTCTTGTATTTCAATTTCTTTACTGCATTCATTGTTATTTTATTAGTGGCCTTGTGGTCAGGATGCGGATCTATTGAAGTCAGCGTGAATATTTTGACAGGCTTGTATTTTTTTATTATATCCATTGTTTGATTGATAATTCCCTCGTCATTCACAAACTCATTTAATTTTCTGTCTATCATGTGAAAATAAATATTCTCTTTTATTCCCGCTTTCTTTGATATTTTCTCTGTCTCTTTTATTCTCTGCTTTATTATGTAACCTTCCCTGAGATAAGGAGATGATTTTTCCCCTGAAGAATATATTATTTTTATTATGTTATATTTTTCAGAATATTTTAGGATAGTTCCCCCTAATCCTATAAACTCATCATCACTATGAGCCACAAATACAAGTATGTTTTTCATATAATTAAAAGAATATTTGTATTTTTAAAACATTTGATTAAATAAAAAAAGAAATTATTTCTCTAAAAACAATTCATTCACCTTATTCCAATTGATCACATGAAAGAAATTCTCTATATATTCTGGCCTTCGATTTTGATACTTCAGATAATAACTATGCTCCCATACATCAATGCAGAGTATTGGTTTCTTTCCATCACTTAATGGACTGTCCTGATTGCTCGTTTTGACAATTTTCAATTCCCCCTCATCAACAACCAACCAGGCCCAACCAGAACCAAACTGTGTCTTGGCTGCATTACCAAACTCCTCTTTAAATTTATCAAAGCTTCCAAATTTTTTATTTATGGCTCTTAAAATTTCTCCCCTGCATTCAACATCTTTCTTAAGAAGACTAAAAAATAGTTTATGATTTATATACCCACCGCCGTTATTTCTTACAGCAGTTCTTTTGTCTTCACTAATTTCATCAATATCGGCAATTATATCCTCAGCACTCTCCTCAGTTTCACCAATTGCCTTGTTGAAGTTGTCTGTATATGCCTGGTGATGCTTTGAATGATGTATTCTCATTGTCTCTTCATCTATGTAAGGCTCTAAAGCATTGTATTTATAATTCAATTTTGGTAATTCAAACATTTTTCATACCCCCTTATATTTTTCCCACCAGATTTAATCCTGGTTTCAATGTTTCTTTTCCTGGCTTCCATGAAGCTGGGCAGACTTCTCCGCCGTGCTTTCTTACAAACTGTGCTGCCTGTACCTTCCTTATCAATTCTTCAGAACTCCTTCCGATGCTGTTGTCATGAATCTCATAAGCCTTCAGAATTCCGTCAGGATCAATGATGAAAGTCCCTCTCAAGCTCAAACCTTCTTCATCAATGTATGTTCCAAATAATCTTGAGATTTTTCCTGTCGGATCTGCCAGCATTGGAAATCTTACTTTCTTGATGGTTTCAGAATTCTCAAACCATGCTTTATGGACAAACTCTGTGTCACAGCTTACACTCAATATCTCAGTGTTCATTTCCTTGAATTTTTCATAATTGTCTGCAAGTTCGCCAATTTCTGTCGGGCATACAAAAGTAAAGTCTGCCGGATAAAAGAACATGATTACCCATTTTCCTTTGTAATCGCTTAATTTCACTTCCTTTATCTCATTGTTATAGAATGCCTTTGTTTTGAATTCAGGCACTTGTTCATTTATTTTCATTTTTAACCTCCTTGAATCTTCCCTCAAATATAATTTCATTTATTTTCTTTCTGCCAGAAGGAATTTCTCTTTCCTGCAGTTCTTTAGGTAAATCCTCTTTTTTTCCTGGCTTTCCAATTGCTATCATTATTTCAACATTATAGTTTTCTGGTATCTCCAGAATTTTCTTTGCTTTCGCATAATCAAAAGCCTGCATTCCATGTGAAACTAAACCATTTATTGAAGCTTGTAATGCAATATTCTCCCATGCTGCTCCAGTATCAAAACTATGCGTGATGGAATGCTCTCCATTATGATCAAATGTTTTCTTGGAAATAACAACAACCAAAGCTGAAGCATTTTTGCACCATGACTTATTAAAATCTACAAGTAAATCAAATAATTCATTCCAGCTTCTTGTATTCTTTAAAGCATAAATAAATCTCCATGGCTGGTTATTATATGAAGATGGTGCCCATTTTGCAGCTTCAAACAAATTCATTAATTCCTCTTTATTTATTTCTTCTCCAGACATTGCTCTGGGAGACCATCTATTTACAAAAATCTCATTAATTTTATATTCTGATTTTCTATCCTTCATTTTATTTACCTCCAATACATTAGAATAAAATTATTATGTAAACTGAAATAAATTGTTATATATAAATTTTATGGAATGCACCAGCCGGGACTCGAACCCGGATCATCGGCTTACTTCTATAAAAATGGAAGGCCAACATTCTAGCCATTGAACTACTGGTGCGTAAAATTAAGAACTAAACATGATTTATAAAATTATCTTCCAAATCTTCTTTGTCTTCCAGAATATTCTTTAATGCACTCAACAAAGTCTTCTTTTTCAAATTCTGGCCACATTTTATCTAGAAATATCCATTCAGAATAAGCACCCTGATATGGCAGAAAATTGGATGTTCTTTTTTCTCCGCCAGTTCTTATTATCAATTCAGGTGAATCCTTCATGTAAAGAAAATCCTTGAAGCTTTCCTCATTTATTTTGTCAATATCCAGATTTCCTTTCTTAACCTGCTCTGATATTTTCTTTACGGCATCAATGACTTCTTCCTGTCCGCCATATGCCATTGCAAAATTTATTATTAAATTGTTATTGTTCCTTGTTTTTTCCATGACATTCTTCATTAAACCATGCAATTCATCATCAAACAAATTTAGTCTTCCGATGAAGTTTATTCTTATTTTATATTCTTTAATTCTTTCATCGCTCTGAAGTTTTCTTGTTTCTTTTTTAAACAAATCAATCAAATAACTAAGTTCTTCTTTTGGTCTTGAGAAAAAGTTCTGAACTGATAAGGTATAAAGTGTTAACTCTTTTATTTTATATTCAACTGCCCACTCAATTAACTTTTCAAGTTTGCCTGCACCCCATTCATGCCCCTTCCATGGCTTCATCATCAATTTTTTGGCAAACCTTCTATTTCCATCTAAAACAATACCAATATGCTTAGGAACATTCTCAATTTCCATAGTAAATTAATAAAAAAATAATTTAAAAGCTTTACTAAATCTTTCTTTTTCTTCCAATAATCCTAAAATCTCCACCTTCAACTTTAATTGCCTTTCCATTTATCAAAGCATCAGAGATTTTTCTCCTTGCAGATAAGATCAATCTGTGAAAAGTTGGCTGGGAAATATTCATTTTTTTTGCTGCTGTTTCCTGCTCTAACCCTTCTAAATCTTTTAATCTAACAGATTCCAATTCATCTATGGTTAGGATGGATTCATTCAGGTCTCTTAGCCTAACTCCTCTAGGTTTAAAATAAGTCACACTAGGATTAAAATAAACTCTTCTGCATAATCTTGGTCTTGGCATTTAATCGTGATGCTTGAACATTTCATCCTGTTTCTTGTCATTCTTCCTTATCCAATCAATCAACATTGCTGCATGTTCCTTTTCTTCATCTCTGTTATGCTCAAGAATTTTCTTTAGGTCCTTATTTCTGCAAACCTCAACCCTTTCCTGATACCAATTGATTGCTTCTAATTCCTCAACCAAAGATTGCCTTGCTCTTTCAAGATCTTTTGTTTGATCTGTCAGATTTTCCCTGCCTTCATGCTCTCCAGTCATATTATCACCCCAGTTAATAAAATATTAATTAATTTAAAGGTTTTTCTGTATTTGATTTTATATTTCTTCTTCTGCAACGTCCAAAACCTCTTCCAGTAAAAGGTCCTCTTCCTCTAGGTCCAGTTCCATCCATATTTGGCATTTTACATTACCTCCAATAATTAATAATGAATATATATTCATAATAATATTTAAAGATTTCGGTTTTAAATAATATTCAGAAATTATCGAATTCTGATTGTATCCAATGTTCTTGGGGCTAAGGTTTCAATCCTGAATTGTTTATGTATGGAAGAAGCCAAATCCAGGCATTTTGAACTCTCACCGTGCATCAGAATTATTTTCTTTGGTTTTGGATCAAGCATCTTTACAAAATCCATCAGCTGATCTCTTGAACTGTGCCCTGAAAATCCCCTTAGAATATGAACATTTAATTTTACATTAACAATTTCATTCTCGCTCATTCTTATTTCCTTGTCTCCATTCTCCAGTCTCCTGCCTAATGAACCTGGTCCCTGATAAGAAACTAAAACTATGCTGTTTCTGTCAGAATCTGCCAATGCCTTGAAGTATTCAACAGAAGCTCCTCCAGTCATCATGCCTGATGTAGCCAATATCACGCAAGGTCCGCCTTCAAGAACCTGCTGCATTTCTTTTTGTGAACCAATGTGATGGAATATCTTATTCAGGAAAGGATTCTGGTCCTTATGAAAGATTGCTTTTTTTACACTTGCATTAAAGAAATCAGGATATGCCGTATGTATTGCAGTGACGTCCCATACCATTCCCTGAACATAAATAGGGATGTCTTTTATATCGCCTTTCCTAACTGCTTTTTCAATTATTAGCATTATCTCCTGTGCTCTTCCAACTCCAAGAACAGGAACTAAAACTTTTCCTCTTTTTTCAATTGATTTTTTAATGATTTCAATTAATTCATCTTCGCATTTCTCTCTTGATGGGGGGTTATCATCTTTCCCGCCATAAGTTGCCTCCATTATGACAGTCTCCAGTCTTGGAAATTTTGTTATTGCTTTTTGCAATAGATTGCTGTTTTCATAATTGATGTCTCCGGTATAAAGCAGATTATGCTGTCCGTTTCCGATATGCATATGAATCATTGCACTCCCAAGAACATGGCCTGCATCATATAATGTAATTCTTATGTCAGGAGTTATGTCAGTAACTTCCTCGTAATCAAGAACAACAGTGTGTTTTACCATTTCTTTTACATCAGTGCTTGAAAATAAGGTATCCTTAGCCTCTTTCTGAGCAATGCTTATGAAATCCAGTGCTAACAAAGATGCAATGTCTCTCGTTGGCAAAGTGCAATAAACAGGACCCCTGTAACCCATCTTGAATAAATAAGGCAATAATCCGCTGTGATCCAGATGTGCATGGCTTAAAACAACTGCATCAAGTTCATTAAGATTAAACTCTGGAACATCCAATATGGGAAACTGATTTTCCTCAGAAGCAATATCAACTCCGCAGTCTAATAAAACTCTTGACTCCGGCGTCTGCAATAAAATGCATGATCTTCCAACATGCCTTGCAGCTCCGAGAAAAGTGACTCTTATCCATCCTGATCTTCTTTCCTTTGTCCACCCATCATAAATTCTTTTTCCTATTTTATGGAGGAATTTTCTTCTGTAATCATTGTTTTCATAAAGGACTGCTCTTATGTTTTCAATTAATTTTGATCTTATTGAAGGTGTTCTTTTTATCTGCGGTATCCATAATGTTTTCTCTTTTATTTTTTTCAGAATCTCTCCATTCTTTCCTATTGCAACTCCCGGCTTTTCAGATTCAATAACTACAATAGACCTCTGCGGATCAAATAGGATTTGTGACAATCCAGCTTCTTTTGGCACTAATTTTTTTATAACATCCTCCGCCTTTTCCTGGTCCATTGTTATTGAAGGATCTGGTCTTAGCTCAACCCTTTTCTTTATGCTGTCAACAATTTCCTTGATTAACCCATTATTGTTTAGAAAAAAGTCCTTGTTCTTAGTATAAAGAACTATATTTGCTCCCTCAAACACAGAATCTGAAATGTCTGTACTCTTAGGAATAAATTTCAATACTTCCTTTAATATATCTGTCATTATTCTAGAATTTTTTTTATGCTGAAATCACTGAATTAATTTCTTTTTCAAATACCTTCTTTATCTTATCTTTTGTTATTAGATAAACTTCAACTCCATTTCCTGAAGCTGTATCTCTTTGCATTGCTGAATTAACTGCCTGAACAGCCAGCTTAACCAGCTGTTGAGACTGTATTCCTTCCTTGTAATTAGCTTCCAAAGTTCCTGTAGCATACATCATTCCTGAACCGTCTGCAACATAATCTTCATATTGAACCACTGAGCCATCGGATCCAACTTCATATAAATGAACTCCTTTGCTGTCTCTTCCAGCAACCAAGAAACCAACTATTGATGGAATGAATTGTCTTGCAGAGCCATAAAGCATGTTTGCAAGGAAATTTACTGACTCTTTTATATCATTCTTTCTTGTTCTCTTAAGTTCATTCAGTTTAAGATTGGCCCTCAGGTATCTTGTGAACAATTGTGCGTCTGAAACAGAGCCAGTCATAGCAACAATCAAGTTGTCGTCTATTTCAAGTATCTTATGGAATTTCTTGTCAACAACAAGTCTTCCAGCTAAAGTAACTCTTCTGTCTGCAGCCAATACTACACAATCCTTTCCCATTAAACCAACAATGGTTGTACCTGTTTTTAATTTCTCTTTTTCCATTTTGAATCACTTAGAATTCATATTACAATTTATAGGTTTTAAATTATTTATAAACTTTTTGATTTTAAAGTATTTCAATATTTCTTGATACATATCTTCCTTTATGAAGTATGCTTGGTCTTGCTATTATTCTGACTTGCTGTTCAGGTTGTAAAGTTTTAGCATAACTTCTTGGAATATAAACAGCAGGAACCAAATTGATATGGTTATAATTGCTGTTAATTATATATAACATTGGCTTTCCCGGAAATCTATTTTCAATGCCTCTATGTGCAACTGTACCATAAAGTATTATTTCATTTAACCTTCTATCTCTTCTATCTCTTAGCATCTTAATTCACCGAAGCATTTCCATAAAAATCAACATCCATTTCTAACATGCCCCTATGCACTCTTTCAACTCTTGTTATAACTGCAACAGATAATCCATCTGTTGATAATATTTCCTCAATCTTTCTGTCCGCACAGGCAACAGCACTGGTATTTTTTAATAAAAAAGGAAAAATGTAATTTATAATGGAAGGACTTGTAGATATGCCAATTGATCTTTTAATTTCCATTCCTTTGGTAACCTCATCAGCATCATAAAGACCATAACTTCTTGTTCTTCCTGTCTCATCAAATATATAAAAATTATTTGATGGATTTTGATTAGATGAGTGATTCATTTTAATTAACTTTAAAGTAGATACATTAATTTATAAACATTTCTATTAAAAATATTTTATAATGAAGGAAATAATATTGGATACAAACTTTCTTTTATCATGCCTAAAATTCAAGATTGATTTCATTTCTGAGATAAAAAGAATATCAAAATTCAGTTATGAACTGTGCACTTTAAGCGGGGTTTTGAAGGAATTGGAAGGTAAAAAGTTTGGAAATCTGGCATTACAAATAATCAAAGATAAAAAAATAAATATCATAGGTTCGGAAGATTATGTTGACAATGAAATATTAAACTTAAAAGGGGATTATGTAATAGCGACAAATGACAGGAGATTAATAAAAAAATTAAAATTTCCAGTGATAAGAATAAAGCAAAAAAAATACCTAATTATAAATGTTTAGACTAGTTCTTACCTGATAATTGTGTAGTAAGCCATTGCCACAATTAAAAAAATAAATTAGTTAACTTTAAAAACCTTAAACATCCAAATTTTAATAAAATGTTTTATGAAATTGAATTAAGAAGCCATATAAGGATTGATCCTAAATACTTTAATGAAGAAGTGGATAAATCAGTAATAAAGCAGTTAAACGAGCAGTTTGAAAATTTTATCAGCAAGGACCTTGGAATTGTAATGGGTGTAAGTGAAGTGATAAATATAGGCGAGGGAATAATAATTCCAGGGGACGGCGGGGCATACTATGACACTCAATTCAGGATATTGGCATTCAAGCCGGAATTGCAGGAAGTCTGTCTTGGAGATATAACAGATATCACTGATTTTGGTGCATTCATGAACATAGGACCAATAGATGGAATGATTCATATTGGGCAGACAATGGACGATTATGTAACTTTCAGCAAGACAGGAGTTTTGACTGGAAAAGAAACAAAGAATAATCTTAAAATAAGGGAATTATGCAGGGCAAGAATAATAGCTATAAGCTATAAAAATGTAAGGGATCCTAAAATAGGATTGACAATGAGGCAGCCATATATGGGTGCTTTATCCTGGCTAAATGAAACTAAAAAGAAGAAAAGAAAATGAAGAAAGTATGCAGGCAATGCAAAATGTTCGTGGAAAAGGACAAATGCCCAAATGATGGCAGTGATAAATTCACAGATAACTGGAAAGGAAGGATAGTCATAATAGATGCAAACAAATCTGAAATAGCAAAAAAAGTCAATATAAAAGTCAAGGGAGAGTACGCAATAAAGATAAGATGATGAAAATAATACATAATTTCGACAATAAACTGTATAACAGAACTGAATACTTGATAGAAGTAAATCATCCTATGGAAAAGACTCCAGAGAATGTAACATTCAGGAAAAAGATAGCTGAATTAACAAAGAACAAGGAAGACCTGATAAAAATAAAGGGGATTCATACAAGATACGGGCAGGGTATAAGCGACATATACGCGTATGTTTATGATGACGAAAAATCATTAAAAAATTTTGAAGTAATAAATAAGAAAAATGGCAAAAAAGACAAAGGAAAAGAAAAAAGCAAAAAATAAAACTCCCAGCAAAAGATATTCAAAATATAAAGTTGAAGAGGGCAAGTTAGTAAGGGCTAAATCATGTCCAAAGTGCGGAGCAGGCACATTTCTTGCAAACCATAAAAATAGATATTACTGTGGCAAATGTCATTATGTTGAAATCAAAAAATAGAATCTTTCTCACCTCTTTAATATTTTTTAATCGTTTGTTACTAACTTTTTATTATTATAAAACCCACGAAGACTCCATCCGAAGATAGAATCTTCCTGGGAAAAAAGAGGTGATTATAAATGGGATATCCTAATAGTATATAAAGCTTTCGGTTAGTTCTTATTTTAAAGTAGTTACATATTTTTTTATATAATCAGTAGTCATAATTCACATGAACGATCAGATTTACAATATGCTCATACAAAAAGATGAGATAACTTGGCAGTCTTTGCTTCTTGATTTGATAAAATCAGAGCAGATGAATCCATGGGATATAGATATTACCCTTCTAACTAAGAGGTATATAGACACAATAAGAAAAATGCAGGAGGCAAATTTCTTCATTTCAGGAAAAGTGCTCTTGGCATCAGCATTGCTGTTGAAAATAAAATCAAACAAGCTGGTAAATGAGGAGATATATAATTTTGATTCCCAGTTGTTCAAGCAGGAAGAAACCTATGAAGAGCTAGAGGAATTGTTTGATCAGGCTCCAAATCCGGGCGAGCAATCCAGACCAAAGCTTACAATAAAAACTCCGATGCCAAGAAAGAGAAAAGTAACACTGCAGGACTTGATGACGGCGCTTAACAAGGCATTAGAAACTGAAAAAAGGAGAAATGTAAAGAGGGAATTACTAAATCGCATTGATGTTAAACTGCCAGAAAAGAAGATAGATATTTCTGAATTAATATCTGGTGTTTATAGCAAAATAGTTGAATTCTTCAAGACAAAGGAAAAACTAACTTTCACCCAATTGGTAAACAGCGATAAAAAAGAGGATTTAATATATACTTTCATCCCTTTATTGCATCTTGCTACGCAGGAAAAAATAGACCTTAATCAAAATGAAAACTTTGGGGAAATAGATATAGCAATGTACCAAAAGGATAGGGTTCTGTAGAAAATCTAAACATTTATAAAATAATAAACAATACAATATTGAGGTGGTAATAAATGAGCTTTAATTACATCGGAGCAATAAAAAGACCCTTTACAGATTTTAATAAATTATCAATAGGTGTTATTCTAACAATAATTCCATTCATAAACATACTAACTGGTTTTCTTGTCAAAGGGTATAAATTGGAATCTGCAAGGACTGCCCAGGACAAAAAGTTTGCAATGCCTAAGTGGGAAAAGTTTGGAAATCTTTTTGTAAGGGGTTTGTTATCATGGATTATAGGGATAATATATATGGTTCCTGCAGCAGTATTAATATTATCCTCAATAGGGAAAGTTCTTTACAACATATTCCTGCAGTATGGAGTAAATCAGGGATTAAGCCTTGGTGATCAAGTTTCAGATCAGTTGATACAAAATGCATTGGTTCAGAATACAACAATGATTCCGTTGTTTGTTGTAGGGGTATTATTGGCATTGCTTGCTGCTTATTTGACACCAATTGCATTGATGAAGTATGTTGAAAAATACAGGTTTGGAGATGCATTCAAATTAAATATAATATTCAGAAAAGCATTCACTTCAAAGTATTTCATAGCTGTATTGGCTGTGCTTGTATATCTTGTGATAATAAGTTTGATTAATGGAGCATTGAATTTAGGATTTGGTGCAATTAATGTGCAGATATTATCAGCAATATTGATATTGATAGTGAATGGGTTGGCAAGCTTCATAGTTATAGTAACAAGCTACACAATATTCGGAGAAGTTTACAGCAAGTTAAAGTAATTTCTTTATTATTTCTTCTTTTTTTAACATTTCTTCCCCGCCTGTTTTCATATTTTTTAACTTGAATTTATTTTTCTTTACTTCTTCAGAACCAACAAATAAAACATAAGGAATGTTCATCTTGTTTGCATAATCCAATCCTTTGCTTATCTTGTCAAGAATGATCGTTCTTATTTTATTCTTCCTTAGAAATTCAGCAAGTTCTATGGAATCCTTTTCCTGCTGGATATTAATTATAAGGCATTGAATGTTATCTAATTTTATGTTTGCTAATTTCTGAAGTCTGTCCAGTCCAAAAGCCAATCCTGTGGATTGTATACCATCTATTAAATAAGCTCCACCTGCAACAATGGTTTCCCTCATTCCTTTTGATTTCACTTCAAACACATTTCCATTGTAATAGCTCAATCCTCTTGCAAGTGTGGGAAGAAAGCTAATTTTGACACCAAAATATTTGCAGTATTTCTGAAGCTCTTCTATGTCCTTGTAATTTTCATATTTTCTGAAATCAATTTTCTTTAATTTATCTATTAATTTTTCTGCATTGTATTTTTTTAGATTATTCTTGACTTCCTTCTCGCTTAATTTGTCTAGCTTGTCAATCTCCCTTATGACTTCTTCCTTATTTTTTATTCCTTCCTTGTCCAATATTTCATTAAGCAATTTTCTTGAGTTGACATAAATTTCATAATTTATTCCTAATTCATTCAAAACATTTGATGTTATTTTCAAGACTTCAGCGTCATCCTTGTAATCAGAGCCAACAACATCAATGTCGCATTGCGTAAATTCTCGAAATCGGTTTGAAGATATCGGCTCATCCCTGAACACGCTTCCTATCTGATATCTTTTATAAGGCAACTTTTTGTTCTTTGAGATTCTCTTCAACTGGAATGTAAATTCATATCTTAATGCCAAATCCCTTTTGCCCTTGTCTTTTAACCTGAATATGTCTGATATTACTTCATCACTTTCATTGTCTTTCATGAATTTTTCAAATTCTATTATGGGTGTTTCAGCAGGTTCATAACCATATAATCTAAAATTATTTATCAAAATCTCTTTTATTCTCTCCCTCTTGAGAGATTCTTCCCCGGTTACATCCTTGAATCCTTTAACGGTTTCCATTTTCATAGCAAAAGCGAATGGCGGGACTCGAACCCGCGATTTCAAGCTCCACAGGCTTGCGTGTTAACCAACTACACCACATCCGCCATATAAATTTTATAGAATTATCTAAATAAAAGTCTTTTCTATTGATGAAAACAATCAACTCGTGTCATTGTAATAAAAAGGAGCTATTCATAGTTTTTAAAACTTTCCAAAACATTTTTAAATTCAATTCTTCCAAGAATTCTTTATGGAAGCAGTAATATCAAGTTTCAGAAGGGGAAGGCATACTCAATATACTAATCAGATGATTATAAATGCGGATATGAACAAGGAAAAAGCAAAGGAATTGATAGGAAAGAAAGTTATATGGACATCACCGGCAAAGAAAGAAATAAAAGGAGTCATAAAAACAACGCACGGAAACAAGGGTTGTCTAAGAGTTCATTTTGAAAAGGGAATGCCTGGGCAATCATTAGGGACAAAGGTGAGAATAGAAAATGGCGGGTCTTAGAAAAGGCAAATGCTACAGCAAGAAGACAAAAGCTTATACTAGAAGATCTAAGGTCAAATCAAAATCTTATATCAAGACAATACCAGCAAACAAAATTGTTAAGTATGATATGGGAAACACAAAGGGAAATTACGAAAATAATGTTAATTTAATATGCAAGCAGGATATCCAGATAAGGCATAATGCTTTGGAATCAGCAAGGCTGGTTATCTTCAGAAGATTGCAGAAGATAGGTTTGAACAATTTTTATCTCAAGTTAAATATTTATCCTCATCATATTCTAAGGGAGAATAAAATGCTTTCAGGTGCAAGGGCAGATAGGTTACAGACTGGAATGAGTCATGCATTTGGAAAGCCAATCGGCTTGGCTGCGCAGGTAAAAAGAGGAAAATCAATATTCACAATAAAAGTAAACAAGGAGCATTTGAAGTCTGCTGCAGAGGCAATTAGATTAGCAATTCCAAGATTGCCTGCTAAGTGTTCTGTTGAGATTGAGAAGAATTAAACCAACTCAGCTTTTTTTTGTGTAAAAAAACTTGGGAAATTTCTTTGTATATAACTTCTTAAAACCAATTCTTTTTGTATATAATCCATTAAACCTCTTTGTTGTTTTATATAAGTCCTTAAACCTTCCAAACAAACAACCTCTTTCTTTTGTTCTTCATCCCAAAATTTAGATAACCATCCAAATGTTCCTGAATTTTTTTTAAGATAATCAAAAATTTTATCAAAATTAGATTCATTATCTAAAGTAGTCACTGCATGAATTCTATGAATATATCCTCTCCCAGTATCAAATTGGTTCCATACAAGACAACCATTAAAAACATAAAGAGGTATAGACTTGGGATCAATAGTTTTATCAATAACTCTTTTACTTTCTTTATCTAAAATAGTTTCAATAGATCCATAATTTCCTCCCGTACCATCAACACCAGCTATATCCATATTACTTGGGATTGAACCATCAAGTCCCATTAATCCAATTCTCCTAATTAAAAATTCACTCATAAATAAATTAAAAGTTCTTGAATATAAAAATATTTGTTTTCACAAAGGTATATTATTTAACCATAGGAACAAAAAGAAAATCACCTAAATCTTCTTTTATTATTTTGTCTTTCTTCTTGATTATTTTAAGCATCTTCTGTGAATATTTTCCAACAGGTGCAATCATTGTGCCGTTGATCTTTAATTGTTTAATCAGCTCAAAGGGAATCTCATTTGGGGCAGCAGTCAATATTATCTTGTCATAAGGTGCATATTTCTTCAAACCAAAATAGCCATTCCTGTGAAATATTTCATAATTATTTATTTTTTCTTTATTAAGATTTTTTTCAGCAAATTCAATCAATTCCTTGTGAACTTCAAGGGAGTAAACAACTCCTTTTACAATTCTGCAGATAAGGGCCAGATTATATCCAGAGCCAGTTCCAATTTCCAGAACTTTATCATCCTCTTTTAATTCAAGGGCCTGCAGCATCAGCATCACTGTAGAAGGCTGGGATATTGTCTGCCTGCATATGATTGGCAATGCTGTATCCTCATAAGCTCTTTTTTTATCTAAAACAAAGTTTTCTCTTTTTACTTTCCTGAAAGCATTCAGTAATTTAATATCATTTATCATTCCAGAATTTTTCCAGTAATTAATCAGGGACTGTTTTGACATATAGTTAAGGAGATTAAAGATTATTTAATTCTTTTCAAGAGAAAAGTTTATTAATGGATTTATTGAAAAAAAAAGATATGAAAGCGGAAATATTTAATTTTAATAAGTGGATTAAAGAGACAAACCCGTCAAAAATAAAAAGTAAATTTGATAAAATTCTCAAAAAATCAGGATTTAAAATTCTTAGTTTTTGTGAACATCATTTTGAACCTCATGGATATACTGCTTTGTGGTTGCTGGCTGAAAGTCATTTTGCAATCCATACTTTTCCTGAAGAAAAAAAGGCATATATCGAATTATCAAGTTGCAACAGGAAATTATATGAAAAATTTATTGGGTTATTGAACGAATAGTTTATATAAAATTCATTCAGGAAGAAATCAGATAAACTTAAAAATAAATGATAATTAATTATTATTATGAAAAAAGAGAGTGAATTCATTCTGTGGTTTAGCGATATAAATATGGATAGTCTGCCGAAGGTTGGCGGAAAAGCGGCTTCCCTTGGGGAGATGTTCAACATAAAGCTTCCAATTCCAAATGGATTTTGTGTCACTGCATACGCATATGAACATTTTCTTGAAAAAACAAACATAAAAACAAGGATATCAAGGTTATTGAAAAACATAAATGTAGAGGAAACAGAAAATCTTGAGGAAACAGCACAAAAAGTGCAGGATATAATTCTTGAGCAGGAAATGCCGATTGAAATAAAGAAAGAAATTCTCGAGTCTTATGAAGTTATGAACATTGATTCTGGTTTAGCAAATGCAGGGCAGTCAGCACTAAACCTGATAAAAGCAGGGAGGGATTTGCCATATGTTGCAGTTCGTTCTTCAGCAACGGCAGAGGATCTTCCGGAGGCATCATTTGCCGGGCAGCAGGCAACTTTCCTTAATGTAAAGGGAACAAAGAATGTTATTGAAGCAGTGAAGAAATGCTGGGCTTCTTTGTTCACAGCAAGGGCAATATATTACAGGACCAAAAATAATTTTGATCACATGAAAGTTTATCTCTGTGCAATAGTACACAGGATGATAAATGGTGATGTATCTGGAGTCATGTTCACTGCAAATCCAACAACAAATGACGAGTCAGAAATTATGATAGAGGCTTCATATGGTGTTGGAGAAACAATTGTAAGCGGCTCAGTAAATCCCGACAATTACCTTGTCAACAAGGAAGATTTATTCATAAAAGAAATAAAGATTCATAAGAAAGATTTTATGATAACAAGGGATGATAATAATGGTGAAAATAAAAAAATACAACTGGATGAGCAAAAAGCAAATTCTCAGTGCCTTAATGAAAGAAGAATAAGAGAATTGGCTGAGTATGGTAAAAAGATAGAATCACATTACAGGAAGCCAATGGATATTGAATGGGGAATTGAAAGAAACAAATTATACATTTTGCAGGCAAGGCCGATAACAACATTGAAGAAAGAGCATAAAAAAACAGATGAGCTTAAAGGAGAGGTTATTCTTGAAGGTTTGAATGCATCTCCAGGTATTGCATCCGGCGTTGTAAGAATAGTGAAGGATATTTCTGAAATAAATAAGATACAGGAAGGGGATATTCTTGTAACTAGAATGACTGATCCTGATTATGTTGTTGCAATGAAAAAAGCTTCAGCAATAGTAACAGATGAAGGAGGAATTACCGCACATGCCGCAATTGTATCAAGAGAGCTCGGAATACCTTGTGTAGTCGGTACTGAAAAAGCAACTCAATTATTGAAGGAAGGAGATGTAATAACTGTAGACGGTGAACATGGTAAGGTATACAAAGGTGACTTAGGAATAAAAACTCAAAAAATTGAGGAATGGACAGGAGAAAAGTTATCAACAAAGACAAAGATATACATGAATCTTGGAGAGCCTGAATTGGCAGAAAGATACAAGAATCTTCCTTTTGATGGAATTGGATTGATGAGATTGGAATTTCTCATAACTTCTTATATTGGAAAGCATCCATTATATATGATTAAAACAGGAAAAGGAAATGAGTATGTGAACAAATTAGTTGAAGGAATTTCCAAAGTCGCAGAAGCAATATATCCAAGACCCATGATAGTAAGATTCACTGATTTTAAGACAAATGAATATCATAATCTTGAAGGCGGTGCTGAATACGAAGAAAAAGAGGACAATCCAATGATAGGTTGGAGGGGTGTTTCGAGGTATATCTCAGAGGATTATGTTGAGGCATTTAAATTAGAATTGAAAGCAATAAAAAAAGTAAGAGAGCATTATGATAATGTCCATGTGATGCTGCCATTTGTAAGAACTGTTTGGGAAGTAAGAAAAGTTTTGGGAATAATGGCAAATGAAGGACTTACAAGGGATGATGATTTCAAGATATATTTGATGGCAGAAGTTCCTTCGATGGCTTTAATACCTGAAGAATTTGCTAAACTTGATATCGATGGTGTTTCCATAGGATCAAATGATCTGACACAAGGTGTTTTATGCATTGACAGGGATTCAAGAAAATTAGGAAAGCTCGGTTATTTTGATGAGAGGAACAAGGCGGTATTAAAGGCAATGAGCAATATATTAAAAACATTCAAGGAAAACGGAAAGATAATTGGAATTTGTGGCCAAGCTCCGTCGAATTATCCGGAAATTGTAAAATTCCTTGTGGAGCATAATATTGATTCTATCTCAGTAAATCCAGATGTTGTGGTTAAGACAATGAAGTTTGTTCATGAAACTGAAAATTCTTCTTAATTTTAAAGTGATAATTAAATCGAAACCTTTATATAGTAATGTATTTACTAAATAGTAACAAAATATAACCATAAAAGGGGGTTTCAAAAAAATAAAATGACAAACGAAAATCAACCAACACTAGAACAGATGTTATTAGATTTATCTGGTGAAACTGAGATTCTAAAAAATTTAGGCAAATCTAAATCAATAGAAGAACAATCTAATCTTTATGATATAGCAGCTCAAATGATAAGTCAAGAAAAGAATGGTGAAAATCATGAAAGAGTGATAAAAGAACTTACAAGAGATCCAATATATGCTTATATGCAAATTGAAGGTCATAGAGATAATTTCGCTCAAAGTATTCAGGATTTATATAAAGAAGGAAAAGGAAAAATTGCAAAAGATATTGAATCAAAAATAAATAATAATTTAAGACAAGCAAAAAACAAAGCAACAGCTTCAATCATTTTAGCAAATTATCTAACTGATATATTAAAAACTCCAGAAGTTACTCAAGATGAAGTAGATGGAATAGAAAGAGAAGAAATTTATAAAATGAGATTGCCATATGCATTTGAAGCAAGAGGCTCAGTAGAAGGGTATAAAAACTTAGAATTAAGAAAAGCAGCAAGCAAATATTTAACAGAAACTAAAGATGGAGATGAAGTAAAATATAGTATTAACTCAGAAAAATTAAAAGAAGTTATGGAAGATGTCATTAAAGGAGCATCTCTATACGGCAGAACATTAACAATTGAAAGACAAATGCAGGAAGCACAAAAGAAAGCTAAAGCTGCATAAACTTTTTTCTTTTTTTATTCTAATTTTTTTACAATATTAGCCATTTCACCGACGAATTTATCAACTTCTTTTTGATATTCATCTATTTTTTTTGAAGGAACATTGATGTCAGATTTGCTTAATGAATGAACTACCCCATAAATTTCTCTGTATAACTTGACATATTTTCCATTCAGCATTTTTTTCTTTACAAAATATTCTTCAAGCATTTCAGGAATATGCTCTGGTGAAGGTGCAACCTTATTTGCTATCATCAAAGCTGCATGAGAACTGTCAACCATTGCCCAATAAAGAGAATCAACAGCCAAATATAAGCCATATCTTGCTCTTGCCAAATGATGCGGAGCCCTTCTTAATGCATTGTAAATTGCTTCTGCTGAAGGTTTTATTTTTCCCTTGGCTAGTAGCATTTTTAAAGGATCAAAAAATCCTCCAAAATCAATCAAAGACTTGCCATATCTTACAATATTGATTGCAACCGGCTCTCCTGCCTTGAATTCATCCCAGAATACAGACAATGTAACAGTATTGATGTGCAGTTTATCCCAATTTTTATTCATAGCAACTATTTTTTCAAGTTCTTCCCTGTACCATGAAATTAATTCTTCATCCCATTGGATAGTGCAGTCATCAATGAAGATTATTATGTCAATGTCGTTTTGTTTTTTCAGATCTTTTGCAACGCTTCCAAAAAGAACTATGGATTTGACTATATTCTGAAATTTCTTATAAGCCTCAACTGCAAAATCATAAGCTATTTTATAATTTTCTTCCAAAATACAATCACCTCTTATAATATATATTTTTGATTATTTATTAATCTTTTTATTTCTTTTAAATTACCTGAAATCCTAAAAAACCAAGAAATCCAAAATATCCCGAATTTTTTTGATCTTTCATTTTTATTGGTTTGGAGTTCCTGCAAATCTTGACTTGTCTCCAGGAACATTACCTCCTAATTCTTGTGGTAACCCTGAAAATCCAGCGCCATACAAGTCAAAGTGCTTCTCTGGAAACATAATTCCGTATCCCATGCTGTATTCAGCATGAGTATAAGCAACATCTTTCCAGAAAGGTCCTGCCTTCATTTCATACAATGGTGAATTAAAATATTCAAGTTCATACAACCTTGGTGATTGCTTGAATTGTGATGCAAATCCTCCTGATTCAACTATGTGGGCAACTTTCCCATATTCATCACCCAAACCTTCCCTTAATTTTTTAAGCTGCTCTTTTATGGGAACAGTTCCCTGTCCCGGAGCAAGGTGCGAATCACTGAAGCCAAAATTATCAGTGACATGAATGTGCTTTACAACAGGAGCAATTCTTTCTGCTTCTCTTGCAATGTCTTTATCACTATAACCAAATTTTCTCAATTGAGTAATATGCCCTACATCCCATGTGGCGCCAATCAATTTCTTGGAAATTTCTTCAGCCTTGCTTCTTGACACTTTTTTATCCTTGACTAATTTGTCAGCAAATAATTCCCTTGATTTTTCAACAGCTTCTCTCAAGGAATCAGCTCTTCCTAAAGTCCAGTCAGGAAATACATTTTCAACAGCAATGACTGGAGCCTTGTCTTTGTATTTATTATAAGCATAAATTGCAGAGTTTGAAACAGTTTCTGAAAGCTTATCCTTTGCAAATTCATCAGTTGAAATATACCTGTTGGGGGTTGGCATGCTTTGAATTATATTAAGAAAATTCTGTCTTCTTTTCTGTTCTTTCCCCTCATCCCTTAAATCTTTCATAAAAGATTCGCCATATTTACTATCAAGTTTTTTTAACTCACCCATTAATTCCTCTCTTCTATTTTTACCATATTTTTCTACCAAACCTTTTTGATCTTTACTATATTGCAATTCTTTCTTGGAAAAATCAATTAAATCGCCAAATTTCTTATCATACTCCTTTACAAATAAATCTCTTTCCTTTTTTGGGGCAAATCTTGAAAATTTATCATGCAAATCCTGCAGTTGAGTGTCCATATGCGTATTAAGTTCATCAACATGACCAATCATAACTTCTCTTTGTTTAATAAGCATATCTAACTTTTCCCTTTCTTGTTTTGTTAAAATCTCCTGAGCTTTTTTTAAATTTTCTTCATTTAATTTTTCATAGTCCCCAATAAGAGGTTTAAGCTGAACATCAACCATACGCAACCTGTCATTAATCTCTGCCTTTTCTTTTTCATAATTGAATAATTGCAGTTTTTCCTGATCCCATGTTGATTTGTTAAGCATTTTCCTTCTCTCTTCTGGACTCCATATTTTCTGTCCGCCAAAATATTCTCTCTCCTCATATTCCAAGGGGGCAATCTGATGCCTTGAATCAGCCTGATCAATGACAAAAACTTTTCTTTTTCCCTCAGGAGGAATTTCTGTTTCACCAAATGCTTTTTCCTTCTGCCATTCAAAGGCAGGAATACCGCCGGAAGAATGAAAGTTTACAACGGTGCCAGCCCCCAAATCAGCGCCCCGATCAATCATGTGTTTCATGCTCTCTTCAACTTCCTTTCTTTTACCTTCACTCCATCCTTCTTTTGCAAAACCTGCTAGATCCATTTGTGCTGGAGCATGAATATTAATATGTGAACCAGTCAATTCAGACATTCTTTTTAACTCTTCAAAATGCTGTTTAGGAACAGAGTCAAATAATTCTGGGGAAATTAACTCCAACTCAATATGCTTCACGCCTGCATTCAGTCTTGAACTTGCTTCCTGAATTTGATTTGCTGTTTGGGGAGATGTAGTAGCACCCAGCATGCCGCTTTCTACATAAAACTCCCTCTCGTTGTTTGTTCTGTATGAATTAGTGAATGTGTCTACCATCTTGGTTTCTTCCTTTCTTTTTCATGAACTTCCTCTGATACTGAAGCATAACCCCTTGACTCCTGATTTGAAGTTTCATATCTTCCAAGATCAGATATTACTTCATCACCTGGTTCTCTAATATCTTTTCCCATGAACTGCTCGCTTGCCCTTCTCTCTATAAGACTTTCATTTCCAGATATAAAAGATTTTCCTTCATTAATATCAATTCTTCTGTTTGCTCCCTCATACCTCAAGCCAGAATCCTCAACTTTTCTTCCCTGATAAAAATCAGTATTTGACTGCAGCCCATATTCTATTTTTTTCTCTTCTTTCTTCTCTTCCTCGGGCAGTGGAATGAATGCAACCTGTCTTTCCAAGGTTCTTTCTTCTCCCTGTTCTTCATCAGGAATGCTCCATTCAACCCTTCCTCTTGTCTCTATCTGTGCAACGCTTTCAAGCTCTTTTATATCTTCTATGATTTCCTTTATTTGCTTTTGTAAATTCTTGTCATTTGTTTCTTCAAGTAATTTTTTAAGATAAATTAATTTATCCTTATTACTGCTGGTTTTTCTCAGAATTCCCTGTATCTCTTTTAAATCTACCATGTTACCATGCCATGGGCTTTCTTGTAAATATCATACAATGCATAATTCATGCCTTCTGCTTTCTCCAATGCTGCTTTCTTAATATATTTCTCCGGAGAGGGCATCATATGCTTAAAGCCAAACATGTTTAATAAATATCTGAACGGTTCAACAGACTGTTTGAATCCTTTCGTAACACTTCCAAAAGGGGAGGCAAATATATCAATTTTCCTTTGTTTCATGAATCTTATCTCATTATCAATCTCTCTCTGATATCTTTTCTTTTCTTCTGATGTTGATGCTCTTGTCATCATATCATTTAAAAGGCTTAATTTTTCTTTTCCATGTATTTTTTTCAGTTTAGACTGACCATCATCTTCTAAATATTTGTCAATGTCATCCTGTATTTCTTTCAGCGAGGTCCCAGTCATTTCCTCTATTAATTCCATGTCTTCCTGCTCCTTTAATTTATAAATTTCCTCAATTTCCTGATCAGTCAGGGCATAACATTTGAAATTTAAATCAGTCCTTCCTGAATGAATATAATGCGTTCCATACTGCCCCTGATAAGACCTTGGCACTGTTCGAAAAACAATGTCAACCTCTATGCAGGAATAAAATTCCCTTTCAAATTTCATGCTAGCAAAACTCTTGGCGGCATCTTCTGGCTTGAATTCTTTCATACCAAACAAGACAAGATGCATTTCCATGTTTGAAAATACATTAACTAAATTTGGAGAAGGTCCGCCGAATTTTGTTGTAAATGAAGTATTCTCTAATTTCTTAGCAGCAATAAGATATGGCTTGACCCACGCAGTATAGTGTTTCAGAGAAGCAACCTGTGACTTAAGATAAGATCTTTCTATGTTGTATCTTTTTCTCAATTCTGTTTCAGAATTCTTTTCCCATTCAATATATTCCTCCAATCTTGCCTTTAATATTCTTTTAACCCTTTCATTCAGGTCAAATTTATTTATTATTTCTAATTTATCAACAGCCAAAAATGCATCTCTTAAAGTAACAAATTCAAGCTGCTGTGATAACGCATTGATTGAACCCCTGCTTTTTTTGATATCAACCTGATCCATCCAAACTTGTTTCAATGCCAGTCTCGCTGCCTGTCTTACTGCAGAAGTCGGAGAATGCAGATTATCATAATGAGCCAGTCTTATGCTGAATTCCCTCAGATCATAGATAAGATTTATTACTGATCTCACGACTGTGTTTATTGTAGCCATTATTTTCATTGCCCTGTCCTGCATAACAGACATTTTTGTTCCTATGTCGCTGAAATACCCTGAAGCCACAGAAGCATCATACTCATCCTTGTATTTTATAATCTCGGTCATGCCCAATCCAGCAGGATCATTGTCCTTGAAGAAATCAAGAATCCAGAAATAAATTGGTTCAAGGCCCTCTGATATTGAGTCATAGCTTATCTTATAAACATTCTTTGAAAAATTGTATGATAATTCCTTGATATTCCTGACTAGTAATTTCCTGTATTTTGATTTTAAATCAGAATTGGAAGTCTTTTCTATCTCATCCCTTAATATCTGCCTTTCATCCCTGCCTTTCTTCACCTCATTTTCAAGATACTCATAATCCATGATTATATTTAAATATCTGAAGTTTTAAAGTTTTTCTATGTGGATACTGATTTTGGCATTGATTATAGCAGACCAGATAAGCAAGCATTTTCTGACTACAGTTACAAATACTGGCGCAGCCTTTGGAATCCTGAAGAATTTCAATGTTCCTTTATTGATATTTAGTTTGATTGCTTTGGTTATTTGCATTTACTTTTATTTTAAGAATAAAAAAATAAGATTGCCCTTGATTTTTTTAATTTCAGGAATAATTGGCAATTCAACGGACAGGATTCTATTCGGGCATGTTCGTGATTTCATAAATGTTGGATTCTTTCCTGTTTTTAATCTGGCAGACAGCTTTAATTTCATTGGGATAGTTTTACTAATCATTTTACTTTGGAAGAGATAGTATATTTATTTTTAATTTATAAATGGTAACATTTAGTAATATTTATAAACTATAATCTCTAATTATTTTAAATGTTAGAAAAAAAACCTGATGAAATCATAAAATTGGTGCAAAATCTTAATAAAGGAGGGCTGTCTGTTAGAGATATTTCTAGAAGATTACACATATCTTATACCCTCACTTGTATATATTTGAAAGGATTTGGATCTTTGACTGAATATCAAAAGGATCTAGCAAGAAAAAAGGGATTTGGATCTTATTATAAACGTAAAAAGGATTTGGCAAGAGAAAAAGGATTTGGATCTTATTATAAACGTAAAAAGGATTTGGCAAGAGAAAAAGGATTTGGATCTTTGACTGAATATAAGGAATACTTATTTTTTAAAAAAATGTTTAATGATTCATTATCAAGGTTAGCAGATAAACTAAGTTTAACTGGTTATGGTATTAAGAATTTAGAAAGTAATGGAACTAATCTTACTGTCAGGCTTTTGGAAGAAGACACTGATTTTGATAAGGGTTTCGTAGAATCTATTTTTAGAAAAGTCTTGGAAGATGGTTCACAGTATGCTACCCTTAAAGGCAATTTTGATATAAATTATGAAAAAAATACAGTAGTTATAAAGGCAAATGATGTTGAATCAAGAGCTTTTTTGGATGCATATACATCAATTTTTAAAAGAGAAGTTATAAATTAAATCAAATAATTAAAACTAGAAAATCTTTTAAACAATATCTCGCTTTCAAACATATGTTAATTGGATTAATAGGCAAGCCTAGTTCGGGGAAAAGTACTTTCTTTAAAGCAAGCACATTGGCAGAAGTTGAGATAGCTAATTATCCATTCACAACAATAAAACCAAATTCCGGAATTGGATTTGTTTCCGTGGATTGCGTTGACAAGGAATTTAACAAGCAATGCAACCCAAGGGAGGGATTCTGCATTAATCACAGGAGATTCATTCCTGTTCAGATGATGGATGTTGCAGGGTTGGTTGAAGGTGCTTCTGAAGGAAAAGGTAAAGGAAACCAGTTCCTTGATGATTTAAGGCAGGCTGATGGTTTTATTCATGTTATTGATATAAGCGGAAGCACTGACAAGGATGGAAATCCGGTTGAACCTCTAAGTCATGATCCATCGAATGATGTTGAATTTCTTGATCATGAATTGGACATGTGGTATTATCAGTTATTGAAAAAAGGCTGGGATAAATTTGCAAGAAAAGTTCAGGGAGAAAATCAGGATATAAAAAAAGCATTGGCTAAACAATTATCCGGATTGAAAGTTACTGAAGAAAATGTTGAAGC